>NZ_CP015987.1:300000-545000 GCF_001658005.1 Sphingobium sp. EP60837
ATCGCGATCGCTTCTGGGCCGCGGCCGAACGGCTGCAGCGCTCAACACCAGCGGTCGAGGCAGGAAAGCGGAAAGCTGCACGCTGGCTAGAGCCAGTAATGCACGCTCGGGTGCGCCACCTGCGCGGCGAAGAGAAGCTGCGCCATGCGACTGTTCTGGAGCTGCTATGATCGATGAGAAAACCCGCGAGGATCTGAACAAGCGTCTGCCGGTCTTTTCGGTACCTCAAGATGAAGCGGAGCACTTCTACACCTGGCCCATTGTATGGGGAGCAGGTGGACATGAGGCGCTTAGGAGATGTGCTGTACCACGCGGAGGAGGAGCATGAACTGCTGCCGGTGAATGACCCTTGAGCGCGTCCTGCGTTGTGGCGTGAGCTCGGTGCCTAGGAAATATGTGAGAAACAAAGGGGCGCGTTACATGGAAGAGGATGAACGGCGGGCAGTCCGACACGGGATCACGGCGCAGGTGAAGCTGCGTCGCAGAATGGAGCCATCATCTTCCTCCACTGTGTCCGATCTTTCACTCACGGGTTTCCGTATCCGAACACATATGAAGTTTACCTCTGGCAGCGACATCTCACTTACGCTGCCGGGCCTTGGGGCACGCTGGGCTAAAGTCGCCTGGGTACCAGGATTTGAGGCGGGGTGTAGCTTTGATGAACCGCTGCATCAGGCGGTGCTTGACGATGTTCTTCGTAGGGCGAACGCGTGACAACAGTAAAGGCGCTGTCTGTCTATTCGCCCGCGGCAGGGTCGCCCTTTAGTCGAGCGACCCTCGCGCGCTCAGGGCATGCTGTGCTTCAGTGCGCTGGCGCGATCGTGACCCGCCTCTACTGACTGAAAAGCGCGCTCGACGACCGTGCGAGATGATGGATCAAGATCATCATCGTTTAGAGCGGCCTGGAATTTACCCTTGATGTAATCCTCGCCGCGTTCGACTTCCTGGATGATCGCCTTGTCATCCTTGCCTGTGAACGCCGCCTTCAGGTCCATGAAGCTGCGGTGAGCGGCAGCCAGAAAACTGCTGTCATCCTCCGGATTGCCGCCGAGGCGCCTAACCTCCGCTTGCAGGGCCGTCGCAACCTCACTTCGTTCCCGCGCGAAGTCGGCGAACATCGTTGAAAATTGGGTGCTCTCAGCGTCTTCGGCCGCATCCTTGAAACCCTTCATGCTGTCGAGGGTCGTCTTGATCAGGCCGTTCAGGGTGCTGATTGTGCTATCGGTGCTCATGGCATCCTCCTGTGAGTGGAGGACTTGTAACGGGCGCCGCGACGGAAAGGTCCGCTGCTTGTCCTATCGGGTTAATCCGGAGCGGAAGGCGGGCTGCTAGTGGGCTGCCGTTCTGCCGTTGCCTTTCGGGATCATGGCGACGCAGTTTCGAATGACTGTCCACTCCAAGAACAGCTGCATCTCTCGTTCCTGCGCGCATGTGTCGATCATCAACTTCTTGCTCTTCTGCGCGAGGGGAAAGCCTCATGTCATCTGCTCGAGCACGCGCTCGCCATCCTGCAGGCGAATAACGGTTCCCGGCTGCGCAGGGTGGATCTGAAGCGGCCCCTCATTGAAACGCGCGCCTTTCTTGGCGCCAAACAGGGTCAGCTCCTTCTGAATGTCGCCGCGTTGAGCTCGGTTGCACATGCCCGAAAGGTGAGAGGCGTAACCGCGGGAGTCAAGCGCCGCTCATGGAGCGCCCGGACGTCCTACTTGCGTGGAAAGCGGACCCGCCGTTTGCCGGGAAGGCGCTCGAAGATAGCCGCCATCACGCGGCATCGGCCCTCGGTTTGCAAAAACCTCGGCGCGCCAATCCTTTCTTCCCCCGCTCGCGCAAGCCCCATATGAGGCATATATACACCTCACTTGAGACAGGAATAGACATGGCCGCGCAATCCCATTCCGTAGAAGCCTTGCTGGGCGTTAAGGCCGGGCTGCCGGCGTCGCGTCTGGCCCTCCCCTCTTCCATCGAGAGGGGACTTCCCGTCACTGCACTGGATCATCTGGCTGACAGCGTGGCGCCGGGAGATGCGCGGTTCAAATTTCGGCTAATCCCAAAGGCGACGCTCGAACGTCGCCGCAAGTCTTCCTCGAAGCGGCTGACAAGCGAGGAAGGCGACCGATTGGCCCGCTTGGCCAAGGTTTTCAGCTTTGCCCTTGATATCTACAAGGAGCCGGAGCGCGCACGTGAATTCCTGAACAGGCCGCATGCCATGCTCGACGGCAAAGCGCCGCTAGACGTGGCCCTGGCGACCAGTCCGGGCGCGGACCTGGTCATCAATCTCCTTGGCCGCGCAGCCTATGGCGGAGGGGTATGAAGGGTGGCATCACGGATCGGGTTTTGACGGCTTATCGCATCGGGGATCCCAACGGCGTTCACCCGATCTACGATAGCGAAGGCGCGCGCCTCTACCCGGGCCGCGGGAACTGGCCCGCCTGCCCGATCATCTACACGTCGGAACATTATTCGACTGCGATGCTGGAAAAGCTGGTGCATGCCAACAACGTGCTACCCCCTAATCAGCATTATATCCGGATCACCATTCCCAACGGCATCCGTTATGAGATTTTCCAGCCGGCCGCCCACCCCGGCTGGGACGGCAAGGATGAAAGCCTGTGCAAGGCATTCGGTCTGGCGTGGTTCCAGGATCGGCGCAGTGCGATCCTGCTCGTTCCATCTATTGCCGCTCGGGCCGAGCGCAACATTTTAATCAACCCGCATCACCCCGATGCGGCGGGCATCACGCATGACTTGCCCGAGCCAGTCTGGTGGGACGAGCGGCTCTTCGGGTGAGGAAATGGGTGCAACGCGTGTCCAGCAGGCTTCTTGCCACGAACGCTCCAGCAGGGGATAGCCCCACAGTGACGGAACAGTCTACAGCGTCGCTGCATCGCATTTTGATGCGCCCGGCTCATCTAAAATGCCGTTCCATCGGCCCAGCCTGCCGCAAAATGCCATCTGGAGCGAACGAGAAGGATCGGCATCAACACAGTTGCGCGCGAAACCTAGCCGTTAGCGACGGTCCGTAGGCGCGCAAGATCGCATAGCTTGATCCGGCCATAGCCGACTTTGATCAGCCCCTCTCGCTCGAACGCGGACAAATGGACATTCACAGTCTTGCGGGTGAGGCCGGTCATTTCACCCAGCAATTCCTGGCTGAGCCGGATGGTCGGCATTAGCTCCTCCATAGCTTTGCGATGGCCCTCGCCGGCGGCCAGCAGGCGAGCGGCGATGCGCTCGCGCGGGCGGAGCGAAATCACTTCAGCAGCCATACGAACGGCGCTGCGCATATTCTCGTAAGCAAAACCGGCGATGGCTCGCCAGATTTCGGGCCGGCGTTCTGCCACCCGATCCAGCGCGACTTCCGATATCTCTAACAAGACGCATGGTTCCACGCAGACGGCTGTAACAAGTCGTGGTCCGCCACTAAACCGTGTGGCATGGCCGAGCACTGATCCTGCCTCAGCAAGACCGATCATCACTTCCCGGTCACCTCGCGACGCGCAATAGGAATAAAGCACGCCCTCGACCACCACGAACAGACCGCTTCGATCATCGCCTTCGGCCTGAGCCCATTCTCCGACGTTGAGCCGCACGAGTGCGCCTTCTGAAACGAGGCTCTCGGCTAGTTCTGCCGGATAGTCCTTCAGCCACTCCGCCTTGCGCAACACAAGAAGCGCCGAATTTCGCTTTTCATTTTTCATCGCAGCATAGTAACTTGGGTGACAGTTTGCTGCCAGAGAAACCGTTAACAATGCTCCTATAAACGAAGGAGCGGATGAGAAATGGCGGTTGCTGGCGCAAATAGAGTTGTACGCATCGGTGGAGCGACGGCATCCTTCTCCGACACCGCGCTCTCGGTACCGCAATTGCTGGCCGGCGGACGACTCGACTATCTGATCTTCGACTACCTCGCTGAAGGGTCGATGGGTATTTTCGGCAGAATGCAGGCTGCTGACCCCCAAGCGGGCTATGGTACCGATTTCCTGACGGTTCATGTCGGCCCTTATCTCCACGAGATTGCCGCCCAAGGGCTGAAGGTCGTTGCCAATGCCGGCGGGGTCAATCCCGCAGGGCTCGCCGCAGCGCTCGAACGGATGATCGGCGAAGCGGATCTGTCGCTGACGGTGGCTTATGTCGATGGCGATGATCTGCGTCCGTGCATCGAGGAACTGCGGGCAGCCGGCCACCGTGACATGTTCACCGGAGCCCCGTTCCCCGAGAACGTCATCAGCGCCAACGCTTATCTAGGCGCTTTCCCGATCGCCGCGGCGCTTGCGAAGGGGGCGGACATCGTCGTGACCGGCCGCGTGGTCGATAGTGCGGTAGTGCTCGGACCTTTGATACATGAATTTGGCTGGAGACCGAGCGATTTCGACCTCCTGGCGGCGGGCACGCTCGCCGGTCACCTGCTAGAATGCGGCGCACAGATCACGGGAGGGACCTTCACCGACTGGCGCGATGTGCCCGACTGGGCGAATATCGGCTTCCCTATCGGCGAGTGCCAGGCGGATGGCAGCGTGGTGATCACCAAGCCTGAAGGCACGGGCGGGCTAGTGTCAATCGGCACGGTTGCCGAGCAGTTGCTTTACGAGGTCAGCGACCCGGCTGACTATATCGTGGCCGACGTGCGCTGCGACTTCAGCAATGTCAAACTGGAACAGATCGGCAAGGATCGGGTGCGCGTAACCGGGGCGCGAGGGCGACCGCCGACCGACAGTTATAAGGTCTGCGTCACCTTCGACGGGGGGTGGCGCTGCATCGCCTATCAGCCGATCATTGGCGAGGACGCCGTCGAAAAGGCGAAGCGGCAGGGTGAGGCGTTGTTCGCCAGAGCGCGCGCACTGCTGCGGTCGCGCAATATGCCAGACTTCTCTCTGACGGACATGGTGATGATCGGCGGCGAAGCCAGCTTCGGCGCGCACCGCCAGCAGGTCGAGACGCGAGAGCTGATCTGCAAACTTGTGGCCGATCATCCCGACGCTCAAGGCGCCCAGATTTTCGCACGTGAACAATGGGCCGGTATTTCGGGTATGTCGGTAGGCACCTCGATCAATCTTGCCACGAACGTCTTGCCGATGACGGGTATATTTCTATTCCTCCTGGACAAGCGAACGGTGACAGCGCGGGTAACCTTCGATGGCGCCACCGAGGAAGTGCCAGTACCGCCCGGAGTTCCTTCCGGTGCGCGCGCGCCGGCCAGCAGAGCGTCATTGCCCGCCCCCGCCGACCCCGGCGATGTTCCCGTTGATCTGGTGCAGCTGGCCTGGGCGCGCAGCGGCGACAAAGGCCAGTTGTTCAACGTCGCGGTCATCGCCCGCCATCCCAAATATCTTCCCTATCTCGACACCGCGCTCAGCCCGGATACGGTAAGCGAATGGTACCGCCACTTCGGACCCGGAGATGAAGCCCCGCGCGTCGATCGTTATGCGGCGCCTGGCTTCCACGCCCTCAATTTCGTGATCCACGACGCGCTTGTTGGCGGGATCAACGCCAGCACGCGGCTCGATCCCGCAGCCAAAGGCATGGCGCAAATGCTGCTGCGCTTCCCGATTCCGGTGCCGGCCGCGCTGGCGGTGGAACTCGGCGGCACTCCCCCCTCAGGCAAAGGAAATTGAAATGGCGGATTATTCCTATCTGATGAAGGGGATCGAGAAGGTTACAACCGACAGTAGCGTCCTGGTCAGTTCCTCCCGCTATCTGAATGATGCGCGCGTGCGCGATTGGGTGGCCACGCATCTGTTGCGCCGCAACGGCCCCGATATTCCGACACCATCGGACTCTATCCAGCTCGTCCAGATTCTCCGCGAGGTGCAAGACATCGATCATATCAACTCACTTTTCGCAGCCGAACGAGAGAAGAACGCCTCCCTCGACGCCTGGTTCAAGGAAGCTTTTGTTTCAACCTTCCAGCTCGATGACCTGAAGCATTATGGACCGGAAACAGTGGGTGGCATCTTTTATGCGCAACTGACCAACAATGATCTTCAGGTCGATATCGTCCCGCCCTTTACGCCGCGTAACGACTATGAATATTTCCAGCTTCGTGCCGGACAGACGCACGACCTGGAACATATTCTTGGCGGAGGGGGATTTGATTTCATCGGCGAACTGGTTCCTTATTATATGCGGCTCACCAATCTGTTCATGCATATGAGCCCTCAGCTTGCCGGGGAACTCTCGGTTTTCTCTATCCTTGGATCGACGCGTATAATCACGCGCGCTGTGCTGCATTATCCGCAGACCTGGCTGACCACCCAAAATGCCGTCGAGCGTGGTTCAAGGGTGGGCCGGGCATCGGCGCCGATCTACATGATGCGCTATGAAGATGTGCTTGGGCTGACACCTGAAGCCGCGCGTGATGCGCTGGGTATCAAGTGCGTCGAACTGGCCGACACGGCAGAGGCGTCGGCCCAATGGTGCTAAAGATTTATGAGAGACCGAAATGGAAATGTCGAGGCGACGGATCCCTACACTCGCAGAACTGGCTCCGATGCCGGGTCGCGACACGTTGATCCCGGATTTGACGGCGCGGAACTTGCGCTGCTGTGCCGAGCGCTCCATCGCGAAGACTATGACGATCATATTGCCGGGCATATCACCCTGGCCGAACCGGATGGCACCTTTCTCGTCAATCCTTGGTAACTTGCCTGGATGAATTGACCGCATCCGATATTATCCGCGTGGACGGCGACGGGCGCATCGTCGAAGGCGCCTGAAGTGTCACGCCGGCCGTCGGGCTCCATATGGCCGTGCACCATCGTCGTCACAATCTGCGCGTTGTGATCCACAATCATTCACGTTGGGGTTCGGTCTGGTCGGCGTCGGGCCGTATCCCTCCAGTTTACGACCAGACATCGGGCCATGTGGATGAGGATCCAACATTTTACGACGAGTATGCCGGACCAGTTGATGGCGCGGAAGATGCGCAGGCCGCTGCGGAGGCGCTTGGCGAGGGCCAATGGCAAGGAAGGCTCCACCGCCTGTGAACGGCAGAGCCTTCCTTTTACTCCGGCAAAGACCCCAAACCGTTACGAGCCGGTCATCACATGATTAATCCGAACCACCAAACTTGTAACGCGCGCGCAGGCCGAACATTCGCGGTTCGCCATACATCTGTGTCCAGCCACCGATCGTCTGGTAAGTGCCGGTATTGGTGATGGCGTAGAGCTTGTTGGTCAGGTTGGTGGCAAATAGTGACAGGTCCAGTCCGCTGGCAAGAGCATTCTTCCAGTCCAGCGTGGCGTTGAGCAAGCCGAATGCCGGCAGACGCACACCCGGCTCGTTGGTGGTGCCGTCCGGGAATTTCTCTGTCGAGAACGGCGCGGTCTCCTGCGCATCCGTCCAGTTGTAGCTAACGAACAGGCTAAGGTTGCCGAACTTCTCTGCGGTCGGAATGGTGAAGCGACCGTAGACGGACAGAATGTTGGGCGACAGATATTGCAACGGGCGGCAGGTCATGTCTGCCCCGGCAAAAACCTTAGGCGAAGTGATCGACTGAGCCGTGCAGTCCCAGACGCCCGAGTTTGAGTCGAACTTGAACGACTTGTAGTGGGAAGAGGTGTGGCTGTAGTTCAAGCCCAGCTCGATTTCGCGACTCGGCCGGATCATCGCCTCTACTTCCACACCCTTGATCACGGCCGAAGCAGTGCTGAGCGTGATCGCGCCGTTGCCGCCGGTGGCGCTGTTGCGGTCACCTGCGGCGCGCTGGATGTTCGAATAGTCCAAATAGAAGCCATTGACGTTGAGGCGGGTCGCCATACCGCCGACCTCGAAGTCCGACTTGAAGCCCGCTTCATAGTCGGTGAGGTATTCCGGCCCGAAAGTCCGGGTGTTCGGAAACACTGCATAGGCGTTGAAGCCGCCTGCCTTGTAGCCCTTTGTCACCTTAGCATACAGCATCAGGTCGTCATTCGGCCGATAATCGATACCCACTGTCCAGTTCGGCGCCGAGCTTTTGAGATTGCCGGTAAACCGGCAATCAGTCAGCGGAGTCGCAGTAAACTGCGACTTCCAGGAGCACAGGTTAATGACGGCGCCCCCGCCGATCGGGATCGCCGACCACGACGCCGTAAAGCCCTCTACATGATCCCAGGTATAGCGATACCCTCCAGTCAGTCGAACACGATCTAGCCCGGGCACCAACGCTCCGAGATCGAGGCTCGCTTGCGCGTAGAGCGCCTTCGATTCATTGGTTACCCCGACCTGGCTGGTGCCCAGCGCACAGCCGACTTCAGTCTTTCTACTGCAAACGTTGATGGAGAAGGACTCCATCAGACCTGCAGGAGACTGTTTGAAGTAGAATCCGCCCACGGTGTAGGTGAGCCTGTTGTCCAGCGCATTGCCCTGCAACTGCAGTTCTTCCGTGAACAGCTTGTAGTAATCACGCGGCGACCGGCGACTCTCGATCGTGGTACCAGTGTTGTAGATCGGAGCAATCGTGCCGTCCTGATCGTTCGAATAATAGGATTTAAAGAGAGCATAGCTGATGATGTTGCGAATTTTTATATTGTCAGTCGCGTCGAAGTCAGTGGTGTTTGTGATCCCCCAAGTCACGGTTTTGGCGAAATCATCCACTCCATGAGCAGTCTTGCGGGGACCAAGAGCGTTGGCTTGCGCTACCAGGTCGGTGTAATAATTGCAGTTCCCAGCGGAACGACAGAAATCAAAAGACGGCACAAAACTGTCGAGCGCCTGAAAATATCCCGTGTTAAACCCCTTCGCGATCGAGCCCGAGCCATTTGTTCGAGAATAGCCGTAATAAGCCATCGTATAGTTCTGGAGATTTTCGGTCGGGTTCAACATCATTCCGAAGCGAGCCATGCGCCAGTGCGTGTCGTCGCGATCCTTACGCCAATTGACGTCATAGGTAAAACCGTCACGATCGCGCGTTGCGCCGACCAGGCGGATGCTCACCTTGTCCGTAACTGGAACGTTGAGCATGGCTTCCAGCTCAGTCATGTTATAGTTACCAACGCCGCCTCCGATATAGCCTTCAAGCTGACCTGTCGGTTTCGCCGGAGTGAGCAGGATCGCACCACCCGTTGTATTGCGGCCGAACAAGGTGCCCTGTGCACCCGACAGGACCTGCACGCTCTGAAGGTCGACGAAGTTACCCGGGCCACCCTGGTTCGAGAGCGTGTAGCCGGACGGCAGCGGCACTTCGTTCATGTAGACGACGACTGCGGGCGATCCCTGAAACGATGCCGACTGGCCGCGAATGGAAGGCGACATGACATCGCGTGATGCCTGACCATTGGGGGCGATTACCAACGACGGAACCGATGCCTGCATGTCCTGAAGGCTCGTGACGCCACGCTCCCGCAGCCCTTCACCTGAAACCGCGGTTATGGCAATTGGAACGTCCTGCGCACGCTCCTCACGCCGCGTGGCCGTGACGACAATCTCATCGATCGCAGTCTGCGCCAGTGCGACGTCAGGCGCGATCAGCGCACCCGCAGCAACACCCGTAAATAACAATCGGCCTGCATGCCGTCGACACGCTAAGAATTCAGCCCCCATGTCATCCTCTCCTTATCTTTTCGTGCGAGAACCATTAGATATTGGAAGAAAAGGAAGGATATTGCCGCCGAAAACGCACAGTTACCGTCATACCGACCTTAGGCCCGCTGACTTCACCGACAGGCATGGCAGAGCGTTTCCACTCCGGCGCCCCTCCATCCCTCTTTATTATTTTTTGCGCATTTTTTTTATCCTTATCACTACAGCATAGGGCCCGCAATGACCATTTAGATGCAATAACAACTTCTTCCTCATGACTTTATTTGAAACTTATTCAATTAAGGCCATCCTCCGGATGATCCCACATTGACGCGAGCGACATCGATACGACCACTCCTGACCTTAACTGTCACTGCTGGATCATGATCTGAAGCGCAGCAGATGAACAGGTCGCGCCCATCCATTCCGCCGAGCATACAGGCATAGGGTCGGGCGGCTTCGATCGGGATTTGCGTCAAGATCTCGCCGCCTTCACGCACGCGTATCACAGAGTTCGCAAGGGCGACGGCCACCCAAACGCAGCCTTCTGCATCAAGGCAGATGCCATCTGGTGCATAGCCGTCCAGGTCAGCAAATATGCGCCGATTAAAGAGCCGCCCTTCCTCATCGATATCGAAAGCGGTGAGGCGAGACGCGAATGTCTCGGCAACGATGAATGTCCGACAATCTGGAGTGATTACGCTACCATTTGGGCAATGCAGGTGATCCGCCGCTACCGCAACTGCCCCATCAGGAGCGACCGCAGCGATGCATGTCGGCCAAGGAGCTTCACCACTGTAATAATCAAATCCGACATTGCCCGCGTAAGCCCAACCCCGATGATCAACGACCATGTCGTTACTCTGCCCGGAGTGAATAGCCGCCAATTCGGCATACATGACCAATTGCCCATCCGAGCCTCTGCGATAAAGCCGACGCTCGTCCATCGAAACCACCAACAGGGCGCCATCTGGCAGCCAGCCCATGCCCGACGGCCCGCCTGGCACAGCGAAATGCTCGTGAACATGACCATCAGGGTCAAGGACGTACACGGTTCCGCCGTGTTGGTCGGCAAACCACAGACGCCCTTCATGCCAGCGTGGCCCTTCCGGAAAGGCAAAGCCGCGCGCAATCGTTCGGGTCATGAGCGGCGCACCCGCGCGAAGACCGCGGTGAGTTCTTTGGTTATAACCAAGCTCTTACCTCCCCACCGTCGCGCTATTGTTTGCGCCCTTCTTCGATGTTACGCACTTCGGCAAAGCTTAGCAATAAGGACATGTCCTTTTTTGCGGAATAATAAATCGCTTGGGACATGCAGATCACTTCTGTGCGTCGAATACGCTCCAATACGCGTAAATATCCCATATCCATGCTGCGCAGTTTTTTTGCGTGACGGCTGCAGGTCTGCCTGATCAAGCATCATTTTACCGGCGCCTCAGGATAGCCGAGCAGAGGAATTCCCCTCGCGCGGCAAGTTCCCAGTCCGGGTGCGTTGCCGGCGTTTAGCGGATGCGCTTGGCATCATCTTTGTGTCGATGCCCTTTCGGTGATCAGCACCGGTTTGCTCGGCGCGGCGTCAAACCACCCTAAACGGGTGATATGAACTAAAGGCGGTTATTTCCGCTCCTACGAACCAAGGCCTGAAATCGGCTCGTTCCCAGCCTTAGCTCTGAAAATCGATAGAGCGGATAGAATCGGGGAGCAAGATTTACTCCTGAGCATCGGTAAGGGTCGAGATGGGAAATCCGCGCTGAGTGCCTCCGTTCCGCGCCCCCACAGCAAACTTGCCCGACAGACGGAGTGCGATGCGCCAAAGTCTCAGCGCGAACATCCTCGCTCACTATGCATCTACGAAGTCGCAATCGTGGGCCGAAGAAAGGCGCTCGGAAGTTCCCTTGGCGGCGGTGCGAGCAGGTGACGACATTTTTCATCGTCCACCTTTGCTGCGTGGACTAGCACAGGCTGGTCGATCAGCTGTGGCGCATCATGATCATTGGACGCCGCAAATGAGCCAGCGTGTTGTGATTCATGCAGGTTGTTATTGTTTTGCCAGAAATGCATGGGGATCGACTCCCTCGAATTTCCAGACATCATGCACCTTCTTATACCAAAAGGGTGCTGGCACGTTGAACCGCTCTCTTACTTCTGCCAGCGGCATGGGCAGTATTCCCCGGATCGATTGTTCGACAATCCTTGTGCAAAGCCTGCCGTGGCGATGCGCTTCGATAATAGCGCGGAGGATCGGCGCCTTTGTCTTGAGCTGAACTTTCATCAGCAGCGTTCCTGCTGTAGATACTGCCAAATGCCCGGGACTAGGACGTTGATGGAATAAATAGGCCAACAGGCACTGCTCACCCAAGGGATCTCGCTCATATCCCGTCAGAATGTGGAGAATGTCATGGATATCGCGCAAGCGGTCATTATACCATTCCACCCCATCCTTGAGTAAAGGCTGGCCATTGCGATCATTGCCTGTAGCCGCGACAAGTCCTGCTGCGCTTAAACCTTCACGCTCCATAAAGTCGCAATAGGCATGAGCAAAGCTCCCCTTGGGAGTTTTGCGCAAGGCAACATGATCATCGAGTATGTCGGGGAGATAGGGTTCGCTTTGATAGATCGCCTGTCCCTGCGGGCTTGTAAGAAAATTAATCGCTGCTTCTGCGGCTCCGCGCCAAGGTAGCGCGTCGAAAACGCCGATGATTTGATCAGTCTGTTCTTTGTCTTTTCGCACATGGCTGAAGTGGCGCCATGCTTTGACAAAATTCCATTTTGGTCGCTGCCTGTCGGGATGGACCAGGGGTATGACGTCCACCGCATCGCCTCGCCTGCGGGCAATTATACTCGCGTCGAAATGTCCATCTTTGTAGAAACCAAAGGCATCCGCAGTTAGTGTCCGATCATCGCAGTTTTCCGCAGCAGGCAGCTCTGAAAACGCAAATTGATCGATGTCAGAATCTTTGACACGAGATAAGACGTTTTCCATGTGCATACCCACTCAAAATTTTTAATCGGATATTAACTTAGAATATCCTTGTCAATTGGTTGGTCGATTTCAATGCCTTATCGACCCTCATCCGCATCCAGGCGTGCAAACCCGATCGGGTGCTGTTTGCGGACCCCCCGAGGGCCAGCAGTCCCTGCCGGCCGCAACAGTGGCCGGATGGACGGCAACCTACCGACGTCAGTAGATCAATCGGTAGTTGCAACGACGGGTCCGTCCAAAGACGACCGACCGCACCTGAATTTCAGGAATAAGCCGCTGCTGACGCCAGGATCTCCGCGCGCGGTCGCAACGCTAGCCTTTTTCCGCGCTTAGCCATCGGAAAGCTGGCGAGGTCAATTCCCGCTAGCTGGGAAGATGAGGATCAGCGACATAGTTTGTGATCGGAAAATTCTAACGCGAGCCACCGTGGTTCCGCAAAAGGCCCGAACGCCAGGTCAGTTTGAGCTGATGGACGATGCTCGCTCAGCCTCATCAAATGGCTTGAGCTCCAAGGTGGATCCTTGAAGGATTACGCCTTTCCCAGCCGCACCGAACACGCGACCCACATCAGCACAAGGCAATATGCCCGCCTTGTTCACGAAGGGGTCACAGAAATTGCCTTTCTGAGCGAGGATTATGGCACCCATTCCCTGCGGCGAACCAAGGCGTTTATCATATACCAAGCCGCCGGCCATCTCCGCGCTCTCCAGATCATGCGGGGGTATACGAAAATAGAAAAGCACGGTCAGATTTCGGGGTGGATGTTGAGGGCGCCCATTGGCAGGGTCACAGAAATCTGACTGCTTGGCTCCTCTTCTTAGTGGGGAACCAGACCCTGTGCTGTGTCGGTAGACCAGAGACTTTCCGTATTTCCACTTTTGCCATCAGTCCCAAGCGCGACTGGTTCTTCGTTGCTCCCTTGCATCATTCACCCAGTGATAGCCCGGGGTCCGCAGCGAAGTTTTCAAATTCCCCGACGGGCTGGCCGGTCTGCGCTGCATGCTTGTCAAAGGCACGCTTCGTCGCGCTCTGAATAACGTCGATGAAGCCGTCGCGATTTTCTCGCGCCCAGTCGAAGGATTTCTGGCGATTACGATTGTCTCCGTTGATCGCAGGCAGCACATAACGCATCATCATTTCCATCGACTGCTTCTTGTCGTCCTGCGACGACCAATTCTTGTCGAGCATGAGGATGCAGCCGAAATCCGGAACTTTTTCTTCAAGCCTGCGAATTTGCGCGATCGCGTCGTCGGGTGTGCCCACCACGATCTCATTGGCTTCTAGCAGATCTTCCAGCGACTTGTGCGCGGGTGATTCCTCGAGCTGCTCGGACTGGTTCTTGATGTAGAGACGCCATTTTTCGTACCCCTGCCGCACTTGGTCCATGGCCTTGTCTCGCGTTTCGGCAATGTGGATGTCGGTTGCGCAACGGATGGAGGCTGGCGACAGGGTCGTGCCGAGCTTCGCGGCCGTATCGCGCGCGATCTTCCAGTTATTGGTCAGCGCATCGTAGCCGCCATGCATGGTCGAAGCGAGGCACAGCATGCCGGCGTGGTATTTCGCCGCCAAATTGCCGCCATTGGGAGAGAAGGTGCTGGCGACGCATATTTCAAGATCAGGATTGTAAGGCAGCAGTTGCGCATGAGCGTCGCGAAGGTCGTACCAGCCCTCATATGTCTCGCTGATCCACTCGCCGGACAGAAGGCGTGTGATGAGCGACAGGCCCTGGTCCAACTTGTCGCGCGACTCCCGCGCATCGAGCCCCAGCATATGCGCATCGCTTACCAGCAGACCGGGCCCGGCACCGAAGATCAGCCGGCCGAAGGTCAGGTGGTCCAGCTGGGCGATGCGGTTCGCCGTCATCAGCGGGTTGTGATAGGGCAGAGAGATGACGCCTGCGCCCAGCTTGATCCGCTTCGTGCGTTGGGCGGCCGCTGCGATCATCAGTTCAGGAGACGCGCTCAATTCATAGGCGCCGCTATGATGTTCGCCGTACCAGAATTCGGCAAAGCCGATCTCGTCGGCGAACTCGGCTAATGCAAGGTCGCGTTCAAGCGCCAGAGTGGGGCTTTCATCCAGAGGATGGAAAGGCGCCAGGAACATGCCGGCGCGTAGAGGGACCTTTCTCATGCTTCTCCTTTCATGGGGTAAGGGCGGCAGTCACGTTGCCGGGCATGGCGCTCATGTCCGGCAGCCATGAGAAGGTGAACCCAAGGCCGCCGGATGATCCATGCGTCAGAACTGGAGGCCGAAATCCACCCCATAGGTGCGTGGTTGCTGGAAGGTGCCCACGGCCCAGGTATCGAAGACGGGGAACAGGAATTCGGGCTTGTCGGAGTTGTTGAGATTCTTGCCCCACAGCGAGATGCGGCCTTTAAGGCTGCCGAGCGGGATTTCGGCGAACGTCATCCGGGCGCCGATTTCCCAGCTTGACGGTATGACGAGCGCGCGGTCCAGCACGGCATCGCCGCTGCCAAGGCAGCCTTCTGTGGGAGACTGGAGCGCGCCGATCGGGCATTGGAGCCGGTAATGCTTGCCTTCATATTGGCCGTCGATCCGGAAGCTCAAAGTCGTGCCGTCCGGGAAGGCCGCCGCTTCATATTGCGCGGCGAGATAGCCGGTGTGCCGCGGCTGGTAGGTTCGCACCGGGGTCGCGGCCGGATTGGAGGTCTCCGCCTTCGGGTTCACGTCGGTGAAGCCATAGTTGGCCGTCAGCGTCAGGCCATCCACGGGTATGACCGTCGTTTCCAGCTCGATACCGCGCGCCCGTTCGGTGCCGGTGTTGAGCAGGATGTTGCCGCCCTGGTTCGGGTCGAACCCGGTGACCTGGAGCGCCTTCCGATCCGCCTGGAACAGCGCCAGGTTGACGCGGACGCGACGGTTCAGGAATTCCGACTTGAGCCCCAGCTCATAGGATTTGATCGTCTCCGGCTCGAACTCGGCGCCGTGGAAGATGCCCCCCGACACGAAGCCGGTGGTGAATTTTGCATAGACGCTGTTGTTGGGTGCGAACTGGTAGCGGACGGACGCGTCATAATCGAAGCGTCCCTGCTTGGCGCTGAAGCTGCCGCGCGGCACCGTTGGCGTGCGCGGCGCGGCGAGGAGGTCATTTTCGGTGCGGTCATCATAGGAATAGCGCGTGCCGCCGCTGATCTCCAGGCCGTCGGCGACGCGAACGTCGACATGGGCATAGGCGGCGTAGGATTTATTGAGGACGCGCAGCAGATCACCGCCGGCAAGATAGCTGTCGGGGTTAACGATAGGGATCGGCTGCCCCGGTTGGCTAACCAGGCCAAAGATTACCGGGCTGTTGAGGAACGCCTTTTCCCGATAGTAGAATAGGCCGCCGACGAAATCGACCGCGCTGGTGTGGCCGAGCAGCTGCAACTCATGCGACCATTGCCGCTGCTTGGCGTAGCGCACCGCCGCAAGCGCCTGGAAATCACCGCCGGTGCCGCCATAGGGATCGACGAGCGCGTTGCCGTCCAGGTCAGAGGAGCTGTTGACGGTGAAGCCGCGCAGCGCGCCTATATATTTGACCGTCAGCATGTCATTGAGGTCATAGACCGCCGTCAGGCTGTGTCCCCAGGTCTTCTGCGTAGCTGGTGCAAGGCCATCGATGGGCACGCTGGATAGACGCTTGAGGCTCTCGACCGCCGTGCCGCCCAGCGCCGGCTGGTTCGGGAAGTTGGTGATGCCGCCGAAGGCCGCCCCGCCGTTCAGCAACTGCATCGCATCCAGCGTCGTCACTAAGTCGGCATAGTCGAAGCGATAATCTACCGTCAGGTTGTCGATGCCGCTGTATCGCACGGCGACGAAGACAGACTCATTGTTGTTTGCGCCGAAATTGTCGGCGCTGGTCTTCGGACCGAAGGGTTCGGGAAAGAGGTAGGTGCGGCGCGGCCCGGAATTTTTGACATATCCGGTATTTTCATCATGCGCGTAGGTAATGCGCGCGGCTAAGCCGTTCCATTCAGGCGTGTTGACCGTAATACGGCCTCGACGGCGCTGATAATTGCCGATCGTCGCATCGGCGATCACGCCGAACTTGCCCGTAGGCGCGGCCGTCACGAAGCTGATCGCGCCGCCAGTCGAGTTGCGGCCGAACAAGGTGCCCTGCGGGCCTCGCAGCACTTCGATGCGCTCGATATCCGACAGATCGAAGGCGGAGTTGCCCGGCCGGCCGAGATAAACGCCATCGACGTAGAGCGCGACCCCGGAATCGATCTGGAAATTGATGGACCCGGAAGACACGCCGCGGATGTTGAACTGTGGCGCGGTCGGTGAACCTGCCTGTTTTTGAATGACGACATTGGGCGCGGTCTTACCGACATCCTGGAAGCTTTCGATCTGCAGGTCGGCGATCAGCGCGGCGTCCATCGCGGTCACGGCGGTGGGAACATCCTGAAGGCTTTCCGCACGCTTGCGCGCCGTGACGACGATGTCCGTCAGGCCGCTGTCGCCGCGCTCCGCCGACTGATCGGCGGCAGGCGCTTCCTGGGCATAAACGGTGCCCGTCATGAGAGCCGCGGACCCGACACAGGAAAGTAGCGCATAATAGGAAATACGAGACACGATATTCCTCCCCACCAGTTAGCGCGCCGGACGAATGGCGCGATCGTTCAGCGCGTTGAAGGGAGATGGTGCGGCTCGCCGGGGCGGCACGCGCGGCCTCCGTCGCCGGCGGCAATCGATGGCGCCGGTCGTCGGATAGGCCACGAGAACCTGGCTTGCTCGCCCGTCCTCTCCTCGTTCGCGTCTGCTTGTGCAGATCGTCGAAGCGGAGATTGGCGCACCTGATGAGGCTGCGACACCTCCAAATCAATTAGGTCAAAACAAGGGGAAATCAGCCGCCACGCTGCAGCGTCAGCTCCGGCAGGCTGGTGTGGATGAGATGGACCAGCTGGGACTGCCGTGCCACGCCCGTCTTTGCGAAGATGGAGCGCAGATGCGCGCGCACCGTGTTCTCCGCGATGCCCAGCCGATGCGCGGTATCGATCACCGAAACGCCATTCGCGAGGGAAGCGGAGATCGCGGCTTCAGTGGGCGTGAAATTGAACAGCTTGCGCACGGCATCGCTCGTGACGACGCATTGGCGTTCTGGATCGCCCAGGAACAGGGCGATCGCGGGCGCGCTGCCGGTGTGCATGAAGCCGGGTATCTGCACCGGCTGCACGACAATGCCGATGTCGCGGTGACCGGAGGGACGCTCCGCCAGGAAGACGGAGCGTCCGCTCGAGCCGCTTGCGGAAACCGCTTCCTTCAACCGCCTGCGAAATTCCGCGTCGCGGGCCGGATTGGACAGGGCGACGCGGCCTCCGACCAGTTTGATCCCGTCTCCATCGGCCAGGATCGATGCGGCAACCTCGTTCATCTTAAGCACCTTGAGATGATGGTCGAGGATCACTGTGCCCACCGCGAACTGCTCGATCGCGCCGATCATCACGGCTTGTTCGGAGCGCGAGGTCTCCAGCCGCTGATAGAGTTCGATCGCTTGGCGCAGATGTGGCACGATCTCCTCAACACGGCGAGTTTCCTCCCGGTCGAACGGTTCGCCTCCCGGTGCGCGGGTAAGGCGCAGGCGCGCTTCGTAGCCGCCGCTCATGCGCAGATCGACGCCCAACACATGGGAGCCGTCCATCGTCTCCACCCATTCCTTGTAATAGGTCGTATTCTTAAGCGCCGCTTCCCCCACATATTCATAGAGGGTCACAACCTTGCCTTCAGGCAGCCCGACAAAAGGGTCTATTTCGAGATAACGGTCGAGATAGCGCTGGATCGATTCGCTTGTCGCGGTCGGCGTGATCATCGTCGTCAGTGAAGGATCAGGCGGCGTCAGGATCAACGTGCCATAGCGCGCATGGGTCTGGTCCCGCAGGATCAGCAGGAAGTCGCGCCAGGGATCGTCGCTCAGCAGCGATGTGTTCAGGGATAGTAGTAGGCGGGAAAATTCCGCAAGCCTGCCTGCCTCATCGGTCATTCCAGCGCCTCTCCCGCTCGGGTCCTTCTGGACCTTGGGAAGCATGGTAGAGGCTTGCATGCGGCTTGCCAATCGAAGAGGTCGGAGGCGTCGATCAGGCTTCGGCGATCATGTAGCCGCCGCTTGCCACAAGACATTCCCCGGTGATGAAACGGGCGGCCGAGCTGGCAAGGAAGAGCGTCGGGCCGGCGATATCCTCGGGCGTGCCCCAGCGGCCGAGCGCCATCCGCTGCGCAGTGGCCGGACCATAGGCAGGATCGTCGGCATAGCGCTCCGTCATGCGGGTGCGGACCGGGCCGGGCGCGACCGCGTTGATCCGCACGCCCTTGGCGCCCCATTGCTGCGCCAGCGACTTGGTGAGCAGCAGGAGCCCGGCCTTGGCGGCACTGTAGCCTGGAAAGATGGAATTGCCGAAGATCGCCATCATCGAGGCGATCGTCACCACCGCCCCGCCGCCGTCATGGTCGCTCTGCGCGAGCAGAGGGAGGCAGGCGGTCGTCAGTGCATGGACGCCCTTCAGATTGGCGTCGATCGCGGCGTCGAAGTCCTCCGGCACGGCCGTTCCGCCCGCATTGTTCACCAGAATGTCGATCTTATCGAGTTCGCGCGCCAGAGAGTGGATGCTGTCGCGATCGTGAAGGCGCAGGGGTAGATAGTCGGCACCGGGCGGTATCAATTCCGGCTCAACGGTGTCGCGCGTGCCGGTGATGATGACCCGTGCTCCCGCTTGGAGGAAAGCGGTAGCGATGCCCGCACCGATGCCGCTGCTACCGCCGGTGACGAGCACATGGCTTCCTGTAAAGTCGAACATTGCCTCTCCCTTCATCCAATCGCGATTGCGGCATCGGCCGCATCCTGCATCGCGCCTTCGATATAGCCGACACCATTGGCGTCGCCTATGCTGCGGACCGGGAAGCCTGCATCGCGCAACATGTCGGCAAGGCGGTGGTCCCCCTGCGCGCCCTTCGCGATGATAACCTGGTCGGCCGCGATCGTACGACGCTGGCCAAAATTGTTGAGATAGCTGACGGTGCTTTCGCCGATGGCAATGTCGGCGACGCCGGGCAGCAGCTTGACGTCCAGATGCTTGAGTTCGTCGAGCACACGCCAGCGGCGCACCACCTGGAGCCCCGCGCCCATGCGCTGGGCCTCGTCCACCACCACGACGCGGCGGCCACGATTGGCGAGGAATTCGGCAAGTTCAAGCCCGACCAGCTCGCCGCCGATGATGACGACCTGCTTTCCGAATGGCATCCAATATTGGCTGGCCGTCCGGATGAAGCCGGGGCGAGCGGTCAGCCCCGTGACCTTGCCCGCACGCATCATCAGCCGCGTCTTGCCGTCGATCTTGCCGTCCAGCTTATCAAGGTCCTGCGCCAGCATCAGGCTACGCATTTCATCGCCGCTGAACACATTGTCCCGATCCGCGCCGGGGATGGGCGGCAGTTCGCGCCGCGCGCCAGTCGCCACCACCACTTCATCGGGAGCGATCTGGCGCAGCAGGTCGGGCGTGGCGCGGGTGTTGAGCCGCAGGCTGATGTTCGCATGGCCGCGCACCTCGCGGTTCAGCCAGTCCACTATGCCCTGATTGGGCGCATAGGCGATGGAGGCGAAGCGCGCTGTGCCGCCAAGCCCGCCTGTCGCCTCGATCAGGGTAACACGATGGCCGCGCTCCGCCAGCCGCCGCGCCGCCTCCATGCCGGCAGGTCCACCGCCGATCACGGCGATATGGCGCGCACGATCGGCGCGATGGAGGGCGCGCTCCCGTTCGAACCCCGTCTCGGGATTGACGGCGCATTTGACCGGACGGCTGAAGAAGATCTGGCTGATGCAGGTATAGCAATAGACGCAGGGACGCACCGCTTCGCGCTTGCCCGCGGCGAGCTTGTTGGGCAGCTCCGGGTCCGCGAGCAACTTGCGCCCCATGGTCACGAAGTCGAGCTTGCCGTCCGCAATGAAGCGGTCGGCATCCGCCGGTTCGATCCGGCCGGGGCAGATGACAGGCACGTCCACCCGTGCCTTGATCCGTGCCGCCGCCTCGACGAAGCCGTTGCGGATGTCGGTGGCATGTCCGGTCGAATAGGTAAGGCCCCGTCCGGGATGCCCGTCGGCGGACACATGGATGGCGTCCGCGCCTGCCTCCTGCGCAAGCCGCGCGGTGGTGGCCGCGTCCTCCACGGTGATGCCGCCGTCGATCAGGAAATGCTGGCTGTCGAGGCGCGGCCAGATCGGCATGTCGGGGCCCACGGCGGCCCGGATGCCGCGGATGATCTCGCACAAGAGGCGCGACCGGTTTTCGATCGAACCGCCATATTCGTCGGTACGCTGGTTGATCAGCGGATTGAGGAAGGACGATATGAGATAGCCGTGGCCGGCATGGATCTCCACGGCATCGACACCGGCGCGTTTGGCCCGTTCGGCGGCGCTGGCGAACATCTGCACAAGATGTTCGACATCCTGCGCCGTCATTACCTTGTAATTGGGCTCACCCATCGCCGCGAAGGGCGCAGTGAAGATCGCCAGCTCATCTTCTAGGAAGCCATCCATCATGTCGCCGTCGCTCTTCCCCACGGCGGGAATGGAGGGAGTCCAGATCGGCCGCCCCGCGCGCATGTCGTTCATGGCAACGAGGCCGGCATGCTGGAGCTGCATCGCGAGCTTTGCGCCATGGGCATGGACCGCATCGGCCAACGCCCGGACGCCGGGCACGTGCCGTTCGTCCGAAATCGCCTCGTTGCGCCAGTTGCCTGATCCCTCGGGATATCCGATCGATACCGAACCCATGATGATGAGTGCCGCCCCGCCCTTGGCCCGCGCCTCATAATAGGCGCGCAGCCGGTCGCCCGAAATGCCATCATCGTCGGCCAGGTTCGATCCCATCGGCGTCATGAAGATGCGGTTGCGCAGCGGCATCGCGCCAATGCGCCCGGGTGCCAGCAGATGGCGGTACGACATGACTATCCTCTCTCTTGCGCCAGCTCAAATGGCGGGCGTCGATCGCAGGTGATGGCGGCGTGGCCGAAGTGCCGCGCCCTCCGTTGCACGTCGCCCCGGCCGTTCTGCGCGCGGCCGGGGCGTCCGGGGGACTTAAATGCCGTAGCCGCCCGAGACGTTGATCTGCTGGCCTGTGACATAGGCCGCGCGGCTCGACGCCAGGAATACGGCGGCGTGACCGATCTCCTCCGGCTGGCCCCAACGCTTAAGCGCCAGCCCTTTCTGGACCTCGGCCACCCATTCAGGGCCGAACACGCCCTGACGGGTGAGTTCGAGGAACATGCCCGCCTCGATCACGCCGACCAGGACGCTGTTCGCACGGATATTGTGGCGGCCTTCCTCCTTAGCGATGCCGCGCACGAGCGATTCATTGCTGGCCTTGGGCGCGACGGACAAACCGTCTTTATCGGGCCAGCGCATGTGGCCGGCCGAGCCGAGCGTCACGAAGGAGCCGCCGCCCTGCGCACGGAAGTGCGGCAGTGCCGCCTGCACCGTGTTGAAGAAGCCGTGCACTTCAGTATCGATCGCACGACGCCATTGTTCGTGCGTCGTTTCACTCAGCATGACCTGATCGACGAGCGGGCCGGCGCCCCATACCACGGTATGGACACGGCCATGGGCGGCGACCGCCGCCTCGAACGCCGCCTCCACCTGCGCCGGGTCGCGCACGTCGGCGCCGTGGACGGACGCCTTGCGTCCCAGCCCCTCGACTTCGCGGGCGAGCGTTTCCGCAGCTTCGACCTTGGAATGAAAGCCGATCGCGACGTCCGATCCCGCCTCCGCGAAACATTGCACCACGCTGCGGCCGATGCCGCCGCTGCCGCCAAACACCAGGGCGGCGCCCGCCGGGAAGAGTGCCTTCTCCATCATTTTCATTTTCTCTCTTGTTTCAGATGCCACTCAGGCGGCTGCATGTTCAGGACGTGTGTCAAAGGTCGTCACGCTTCCTTCGACCCGCCGCTGAAACTCGCCCGCACGAGCTCGGGGATTGTAGAATTGCCTGTACCAGATGCGCACTTTGTGCACCGGGCCGTCCGCCGGGATCTGGAGGGGATTGAAGCAGGCGCGTTTGTTGCCCCAGATTTCGAAATCCTGCGCCAGTGCGAGGCGCCCGGTTTCCGCATAGGCCTCGGCAGTGGCGATGTCCTGCGCACTCGGCGGCGTGTTCGCCGCCTGCGACATGAGCGCATGCCATACCATCACTCTCCCATCCTCGACCGGCGTGTGACAGATCAGCATGAGCGAGGGGTAGGCGCCGGTGAGGCGGGACTGAAGGATGGCCGGGCCGGTGTACCAAGTGTCGGTTTCCAGCATGGCCTCACTGCCGACGAGCGTGCGATGCCCAGCGCCGAACTTCTGCCACAGGATGGCGCCTTCGAAGGCGTTGGTGAAATAGGCGCAGTCGGTCGATCCGTGCACCGGCACCATGTGCGGCGCATCGGCCATATTATCGATGATCTCCTGCGGATGACAGTCGATCACCCCCAGATGATCGACTTTCCAGCGCACCCAGCTCGGATCGTCCCATTCCGCGAAGGGTGGCAGGTCAATATCAGGTTCCAGACCTTCGGGATCATGCCAGTACCAGATGATGCCTGCGCGCTCGACGATCGGATAGGTTTGCAGCCGCGCCGCCTTGGGCACGAAATCGGAATAGGGGATGTGGTCGCATGCGCCGTCCGGGCCGAAGCGCCAGCCGTGAAAGGGGCAGCGGATCGATTCGCCCTGCACCTGCTCGCCATCTTTGACGATGTAGGAGGTGACGTTTTTCGCCAGGTGCGCACCCATATGCGGGCAATAGGCATCGACCATGTGGGCCGTGCCGCTTTCACCCCGGTAAAGGACGAAATCCTGTCCAAAATAATGGACCGTGCTGGGCCTCGTCGTCACCTCGGCCGCCTCCGCGACCATGAACCAGCCGCGGGGGTAGGTAAATTCGCCCAGCCCATAATCTGCTGTGCGCGCCATCATCGCTCTCCTTCATCTGTTGCCACAAGGTGACGTGCCGGGCTGGCCCCCGATACGTCGAAATCAATTAGGCTGGCGCAGTGTGCGCGCCACTATCCTCGCTCCAGGACGCGCGTTCACCCAGCACCTGCGCCACCACCCTGGGATTTACATATTCGCGCCAGCGCGTGATCCTGCCATCGGCGAAATCGAGAATGCTGATGTAGCGGTTGGAATAGGGTTCGCCGGTCGGACGGTAGCGGCTGTGCGAGCTATATTCGGCGATCAGCCGGGTGTCTTCCGCCAGATCGTGGATCACCTCAATCTTGTAGGCATAATCGTCAAAATCGCGCCAACTGGTCTCCATCGCCTGCAGGAACCAGCGGGCGCCGCGATGTTCGGTCGGGAAGCCGTCCATCACGGGGAAGGGCCATTCAAAGACGATGTCGTCGGCGAGGCAGCGTTCGACCGTGTCGAACTCCTTGCGCCCCAGCGCGGTCAGCATCGTTACGAACAGATCCCGGTTTACATTGCTTGTCATGCTTTCTCTCCTTGGCCGTCAGGATAACGAAGGCGGGAAGAGCCCGATTACTCGATTTGGAGGACGCCGCGCGGCCGCTGGCCATTTTATGGTGAGGGAAAGAGAGGAGCCAAAACATGAGTGGCAGGAAAGTGGCAGTGGTGACCGGCGCCAGCCGTGGTGCGGGCAAGGGGATCGCGGTTGCACTGGGTGCGGCGGGCGCGACCGTTTACCTCACCGGCAGGTCGGTGAAGGAGGAAGGACTGCCCCTGCCCGGCACGATCGGAGCCACGGCGCGGGCGGTGGACGAGGCGGGCGGGCGCGGCATCGGCGTTGCGGTAGATCATCGCGACGATGCCGCGGTGGAGGCGCTGATGGCGCGGATCGCTGAGGAAGCCGGCCATATCGACCTATTGGTCCACAGCGCGACGGCCTTGTCCGATGATCTGGTGAGGCCCGGCCCCTTCTGGGATAAATCGGCGGACCTTGCCGACATATTCGATGTCGGGCTCCGCTCCGCTTATGTGGCGACGCGTGCGGCGGCGCCGCTGCTGCTTAAGGCGGAGGGCGCGCTGGTGGTCGCGATCTCCTCGCCCGGCGCGCATTGCTACATGCACGGTCCGGGGTATGGCGCCCAAAAGGCGGGACTGGACAAGATGATGTTCGATATGGCGCATGATTTCCGCCCCTTCGGCGTTGCCACCCTGTCGCTCTGGCCCGGTCCCATGCGCACCGAGCGGCTGGAGAAAGGGCGCGCGGAGCGGCCGGAAATCTATGGCGCCATCTATGACGCGGCGGAAACGCCCGAGTTGCAGGGCCGGGTCATCGACGCCGTTGCGCGCGACGCCGAGCGGATGGCGCTGTCGGGGCGCGCCTTCTACACGGCCGACCTTGCCGAGCGGTATGGCATCGTCGATTTGGACGGCAGGCGGCCGCCTTCCTTCGCGGCAATGCTGGGCGAGCCGCACCCGTTCCATCCGGCGGTCATCGAATGAAGGGGGCGGCGACCGGCGTCCTCAGTTGGCGCCGGTCGCATGCCGCGCAGCGATATAGCCGAAGGTCATGGCTGGCCCGATCGTCGATCCGGCGCCGGGATAGGAGCGCCCCGTCACCGACGCCGCGCTGTTGCCGATGGCATAGAGCCCCTCGATCGGGCGGCCCGCATCATCCACCACCCGCGCCCAGGCATCGGTTGCGAGACCGCCATTGGTGCCAATGTCGCCCGCATTGACCGGCAGGGCGTAAAAGGGCGCTTTCTCCAGCGGCAGCAGGTTCGGATTGGGCGTCACCTTGGGATCGCCATAATAGCGGTCATAGGGTTGCTGCCCCCGACCGAAATCGGGATCCTCGCCCCGGCTTGCATGCGCGTTGAAACGGGTGACGCTGTCCTCCAGCACGTCCGGGTCGACGCCGATTTGTGGCGCCAGCTCCCGGATGCTGCGGGCCTTGCGCAGAATGCGCCGCACGGCCGCAGGATGCATCCAGGCCGGGATCATCGGCATCAGCGGACCCATCGGATATCGCCATTTGAACCGCGCATCGAGGATAACCCAAGCCTGCCCACCGCCCGCGTCGCGCATCGCTTCGCCCGCCTTGTGATAGGAGGCCGCCTCGTTGAGGAAACGCAGGCCCCGGGCATCGACGATGATTGAGCCGGGCAATGACCGTTCGAAGAAGAGCGGTCGGGCACGATCCTCCTTGGGCACCTTGATCGTGGGCGCCCACCAGGCCGAATCCATCCGTCGCGTCGCGGCGCCCATCTGCTGCGCAGCACGGATCGCGTCGCCGGTATTACCGCCCTGACTGCCTGACCAAGCGGGATCCGGCGACCCGGTGAGGTGCCGGCCGCGCATGGCAGCATCACGCTCGAACCCTCCGGCCGCCAGGACGACGCCCTGACGAGCGCCAATTCGCCTGACGCCTGCAGGGGTACGCACTACTGCGCCCACCACCCGTCCATCCTCTTTGATCAGCGAGTCAAGCGCATGACAGTAGCGTATCTGCACATGGCGCGCGTCCAGCGAGAGCTTGAGCCGCGCGAGCAGGGCATTGCCGGAGGTGAGGAAACGGCTGCGCCTCGATCGCAACCGTTGGCCGATGTCGGAATAGTGCCGCCATAGCGCCCGGATCAGCATCTTTCGCCACCCCGGCATACGCGTGATCATGGGCGCAGCTTCGGCAGCCGTCCAGCTGATCCGGCCGAATAGCATGCCCGCCGGATGCGTGGGACGCAGCCGTGCGAGGTCATCGCCAAGCCGCCGCCCGTCGATGGGCTGTGGATCGTGGCTGCGCCAGCCCATCTTTCCACCGGGGAGTTCGGCATGATAGTCGGTGTAGGGGATGGAGGCGTAGCGCACCTCCGTGCGCTCTTCCATATAGGCGAGCATGCGCGGCGCATTATCGACGAAGGCGCGAATACGATCCGGCTCCGCGTCGACGCCCGCCAGCGCGTCGATATAGCGGGCCGCTTCGTCAGGGCTGTCGTCGGCGCCCGCCGCCTTGGCCAAATGGCTGGCCGGTATCCAGATCACGCCGCCCGATGTGGCCGAGGTTCCACCGAACTGATCGCTCTTCTCGATGACGGCGACCTTCGCATGATTGTCGGCAGCGACAATGGCGGCGGTGAGCGCCGCCGCGCCCGATCCCACGACCAGAAGGTCCATTTCCTCGTCAAATGCGTCCATTCCGCTCAGTTCCTGTCCATCGTCAGCATTACCTTGATCGCTTCGGGCGCGCATTGGGCGGCAAAAGCCTCCGGCGCCTGCGTGATGGGAAAGCGGTGGGAGACGAGCGCCGACCGATCGACCTTCCCTTCGGCCATCATCGCCAGCGCTTCGACCAGTTCTTCCGCCGCATAGCCGTTCGACCCCATGATCGTCGGCTGCTTCTGGATCACGGGGCCGAAGTCGATCGTCATGCGGTCCTTATAACCGCCGAAGCAGACAATCCGCCCGCCATTAAGGTCGATGAGGCGCAGCGCCGTTTCCAGCGGCGGCGGGCCCGGCATATGCTTGATATAGCCGGCGCAATCGAAGACGGCGCCGATCCGCGCCGATATACCCTGATAGCCTTCTTCGGTGCCGGTGATCGCCGCCACCTGATCGAATACGTCCCCGTCGCGTGCGTTGACTGCCGCGGTCGCGCCATGCGCGCGCGCGGCGTCCAGCCTCGCCTGATGGACATCGATCGCGATTACATGTCCGGTTTCGATGCCGCGCGCGCGAATGGCCTGGATGACGCTGAGCCCGATGATGCCGACCCCAAACACGGCGACATTTTCGCCTGGCTGGATCGTCGCTTTTCGCACCATCTGCAGGCCGTCGGCGAGCTGCTCGGTCGTCGCAGCCTCGATCATGTCGACACCGTCGGGCACGGGCACGAGCTGGAAAGGGTTGACAGGCACGGCGACATAATCGGCCATGCCGCCGCCAAAGCCGGTGACCCCGACGACGCGGTCGCCCACAGCCCATCCCTCCACGCCGGCTCCGACCGCCGCGATCGTGCCGGCGAACTCATGGCCGGGGACATGATAGCCCTCCGGCGTCGCGCGGACGAGCTGGTCACGATAGGCTCCGTTGCGGAACATGTGCAGGTCCGACCCGCAAATGCCGCAGGCGGCGACCGCGACGATCACCTCTCCCGGTTCGGGTGAAGGTCGGGTCGCGTCGCCGCGGGCGGCGACCTGTCCCGGATCGACGAAGTCGGCAACGCGCATGGTGGTTCCTTCCATCTCGCTTCTCCTCAACCGGGCATGAATTCGCCGCCATTGATGTCGAGGCTTGCGCCCGTCACCACGGAACAATAGTCCGAAAGCAGCATGATGATTGGGCGCGCGCATTCCCGATCGGTCGGCATGCGGCCAAGCGCGATGGTCTTTTCCTGGGCAGCCTTCAGCTCGGCGACGCTCTGCCCGCTTTCCTTAGCCATATAGTCAAGCGCCTGCTCGACCGAATGGCCCCACATCCACCCCATGAAGGTGGAGTTGACCCGGATGTTCCAGCGGCCGACCTCGGTAGCCATCTGCACCGTCGCCATGGCGAGCGCTGCCTTGGACGTCGCATAGGCCGCCTGCTGAACCCAGGGCTTGCGCGTCACCTGCGTGTTGACGTTGACGATGGAACCGCCGCCACTCTCACGCATCTGGCGGATGACCGACTGGCACAGGCCCACCGTGCCGAACAGGTTGACGTCGAACGTCCGCCGCCATTCGTCGAGATCGGCATCGACCACATCGGTGAACGCGCCGGGAATGTAGGCGCTGTTGATGAGCCCATCGATGCGGCCGAAGCGGTCCATGGTCGCGCCGACCAGCCGCTCCACATCATCCCGTTTGGAAATGTCGGTCGGCACCTTGAGGACGCCCACATCCTGTCCGGCCTGGCGGATCATGGCTTCCGCCGCGTCGAGCTTTTCGGGCGTGCGCGCCGCGAGCACGACATGCGCGCCTTCTGCCGCCGCAAGAGACGAGAGTTCCTGGCCCAGGCCGGGGCCAATGCCGGAAACGATAACAACCTTGTCTTTGAGAATCACGTTCGTCTCTCCGTCGTTGACGATAGGGTGGGGACTTGCCGCTCCAGGAGTAGGAAGATGGCGGCGGCGAAGGCAAAGCCGCCGATCTGCAGCGCGATCGGCGTCCAATAACTGCCGGTCGCGTCGAACAAGGCGCTGGCGAGCGGGGCGGCACCAAAAGTGAAGGGCACCGTAAACATCGTGACCAGCCCAATCACCTGCGCGAAGTTGCGTGGGCCGAACAAGCGGGTCAGCAGCACGCCCTGCGCCGCGGCGATGCCGCCGCCGCATGCGCCGACCACGACCGCATCCACCACCAACAACCAATAGGGCGCGGGCTGAAGAAAGATGAACCAGACCAGCCCCTGCACGACGCTGTTCGCCGCCAGCGCGTGACCTGGCCCCAGGCGGTCGGCGAGCCAGCCAAAGGCGATCGCTCCCAGAACGCCGGTGCCGCCGGAAACGGCGAAAAGGAAGGAAGCCTCCTCCAGGCTCCAGCCCTGGCCCATGACGAGCGGCACCATATGCGCGGCCTTGAGCACGCCGCCGCCAACCACGATGCCCACCGCGACGGTGAGGAGCCACAGGGAAGGATTGGTGAGCAGTGCCTTCCAAGGCAGCATCTGCCGTGTCTCGGTCCGCGCGATGGCATCTTCATGGCCGAGGGGATGCTGGCCGATCTGTTCCGGCCGGTCGATGACAAAGGGCATGAGCGGGAGAACGAGCAGATGGGCGATGCCAATCCCGATCAGCACCCTATCCAGCCCGAAATGGTGCAGCGCCCAGGCGCTGATCATCGGCACCAGCATGACGAACACCGGCATGGTGACGAAACCCAGGGCCCGCCCCTGGTGTCGGATGAACCAGTTGCTGGCAAGGATGTTCGACGGCAACACGCCGAGCAACAGGAAGCCGGGCGAGATCAGCAGCGCGAAGATGGCGAGGAACTGGCCGATGCTGCCCGCCAGCGGCAGCAGGCAGTAGCCGGCCGCGCCCAGCAACGCGCCGATGGTCAACACCCGGCGGATCGACGTCCGCGCCAGGAGCGGACTGATGAGCGGCGCGCTCAGCGAATAGAGGAGGATGACAAGCGAGATGCCCAGTGCGGACAGGGTCCGGGTGGTGGCGAACCGCTGTTCGATGGCGAGGACGAGCGTGCCGAAGGACCCGAAGGTCAGGCCGACCGCGACATTCTGCGTCACCGCCGCGATCGCAACCATGCGCCATCCCAGAAAGCCGCGCTCGACTTTCGGGGTGGGACGCCTCTGGCGGACGGACATGGCCCTGGGCTCGCTTAAAATCCGTCCCGCCATCAGCGCCCCATCCTTTGGGCATGGAGCGCTTCCGCGTGCGCTTTAAGCGCATAGGCGGTGTCGTCGAAGGCGCGCTTCACCCAGGGACCGCAGAACCGCATGACGTGGACGCCATTCTCGCCCAAAAACGCGTCCGTGGACCAGTAGCGACAGTGGCCGCCCGCCACCGGCTCGACAAACTGGTCGCGGCGTGCGGCATAGGGCCAGTCCTCATGCCAGCGCGCTTCCCATGCGAGGCGCCGCTCAGGCTCGAAGGCGCAGACATATTCGCATCCCTGCAGCAGCGCACCGGGATTGGGGTAGTTGACCAGACTCATGAAGACCGGCGCGCCCATCTCCAGCGTGGAACTGGCCTTCACGCAGAAGGGATTCCATTCGCCATAGCGGTCGAGGTCGGTGAGAATTTCCCATACGAGGGTAGGCGACGCTTCGATCACGACCGTTTCGGACGTAACGACATTGGCAGGGTCGTAGCTGGTTTTCTGGTCCACGGTGGTATCCGACATGATCTGGGTTCTCCGGTTCACTGATCTTCGGGAGCGGGAGGAAATGCCGACAGCAACGCCGCGTCGACGAGTTGCGCCTGGCCGTTGATGGCCGCGGCGGCTGGGCTGAGCAAGAACAGCGCCGTTTCCGCCACCATTTGCGGGCTCAATTCACCGCGATAGGCGGGGGTGCCCAGCTGGCTCGGGTCCTGGACGCTATCCTGCTGCTCCGCTCCGATCATGGGCGTCGCCACCGGTCCGGGGCAGATCGCGTTGACCCTGAGCCCCCGGCTTGCAAACTCGCGCGCAGCAGCGCGAACGAGGCCAACGACGCCGTGCTTTGCGGCGGTGTAGCCTGCCGCGTCCGAGAAGCCGGTGAGCGCCGCCGCAGAAGCGGTAACCACCGCTGCCCCGCCCAGCCGCAGCCTCCTATGGGCCTGCCTCAGGCCAAGATAGGGGCCGCGCAGGTTGATCGCGATCATGCGATCAAATTCGGCGATGCTCATGCGGTCGAATGGCCCGTAGTTCTGGATCGCACCGGCGTTGAGGAAAGCGAGGTCGAGGCCGCCCAATGCGCTTTCCGCCTCGTCGAAGAAGCGCTCATTGTCCGCCTCCAGCGACACGTCGCCCGCGATCGCCACAGCCCTGCCACCCCGCGCGGTGATGAGAGCTGCAATGCGCTCCGCGTCGCCCTTGCGGATATCGACGATGGCAAGACGGCATCCTTCGACCGCCAGTCGCAATGCGGCAGAGGCGCCGATACCTGATCCGCCTCCGGTCACAAGCGCGGACTTCCCCGCAAGGCTCATGCAATCCTCTCCATCTGCGTCGGTCGCTCGCCGATCGCCGATCGCAACATGGCGGACCTGATTCGCCCGCGCCTCGTCGAAACAGATGAGGAGGAACCGATAGAAGATCTTTCCCCCTAATCGATTTGGAGGTGGAAAGCGCGACGATTTCGGACCAGCCATGGCGGATCACGTCAGCGCCGGGAAGGCGCGGGAAGGCTGTGGAGAGAATGGCAGGCACTGAACTTGAATCCCGCGACCGGCTGCGGTGCGTCATCATCGGCGCGGGAATGGCCGGCCTGCTCGCCGGCATTCGCCTGAAGGAAAAGGGCGACCAGTTCGTCATCTACGAAAAGGGTGACAAGGTTGGCGGCACATGGCGGGAAAATCGCTATCCTGGCCTAACCTGCGACGTGCCGGCGCATGCCTATACCTACAGCTTTGCGCCCAATCCGGAATGGTCGCAATTTTACGCGCCGGGCCCGGAAATCCAGCATTACTTCGAGCGCATCGCGGACGATTACGGCATCCGGGAGCATATCCGGTTCGGCACCGAGGTCGCGGCCTGTCGCTATTTTGGGGGCCTTTGGCACATCACGCTGTCCGATGGGTCCACCGACGTCGCGGACGTGGTGATCGCCGCCACCGGCGTGCTGCACCATCCGCGGACGCCCGACATTCCCGGCCTCAACAGCTTCGCCGGCGACTGTTTTCACAGCACGCGCTGGGATGACACGGTTCCGCTTGACGGCCGCCGCATCGGCGTGATCGGCAACGGATCCACAGGCGTCCAGATCGTATCCGCCCTGTCGGAACGCGCGTCCCGCCTCGTCCACTTCCAGCGTTCCCCGCAATGGATCATGCCGGTCCAAAACTTCATCTATTCCGAGACGGATCGGCATGCCTTCCGATCCGATGTCTCCAATATCGACGCGATCCGCTTCGGCCAGGATTATTGGGGCGGCATCCGTCGGTTCAACGCGGCAATCATCGACGCGGATTCACCCGAAATGGCGGAGATCGAGGCGATCGTGCTGCGCAATCTTGAGGAAAGCGTGACCGATCCCGAGCTGCGTGAGAAGCTGCGGCCCAGCTATCGCGCCGCGTGCAAACGGCTGATCTACTCCCCAAACTATTACGCCGCCGTACAGCGACCCAATGTCTTCATCGAAACCGGCCCGATCGAGCGGGTGGAGCCGGAGGGCGTGCGCATGCGAGACGGCACTCTGCATGCGCTGGACCTGCTCGTACTTGCCACGGGATTTCATGCTGACAGGTTTGTGCGGCCGATGATCATGACCGGTCGCGACGGGGCCGACCTGAATCAGGCGTGGGCGGTCCGCCCGACAGCCTATTACGCGATTACCATTCCCGATTTTCCGAACCTGTTCTTGCTGAACGGCCCGACCGCGCCGGTTGGCAATTTCTCGTTGATCGACATCGCCGAACGGCAATGGGCTTATATCGACCAGCTGCTCGATCTGCTGCGGCAGGGGCAGTGCAGCGCCGTCGCGGCAAGGCACGATGCGCTGGCCGATTATGAGGAACGGCGCATCACCGCCGCACGGCACACGATCTTCGGCTCGGGCTGCACGAGCTGGTATCTCGATGCGCACGGCGTGCCCCTGACCTGGCCATGGAGCTACGACCGTTTCGCCGAGGCGATGGCCGCGCCCAAGCTCAGCGACTTTGAACTGGCGTGACGGATCGCGCCGTCTGCCCGCGTGCCGGGACAGCATAATGGAGATTTTTGTGGATGATACGCCGACTCTGGCGAAGGATGCGCTGCTTGCCACCGCCCGCGGGCGCTCCGGCCTCGGGGATTTCGGGGACATGTGGTTCATCGAGCCGATGGACCGCTACCTTGAGTCTCTGCGTAGCGAAGCGCGGCTGACCGACGCCGGCGCGGCCGCGCAGCGGGAAGTGATGGTTAAGGGCCTCGTCAGCCGGCTGCGCCTGATCGACGACCTCAAACGTCATCCAGAGATATTGGACGAGAAGGTGGAGGTCGCCGGCATCATCCTGGGCCTGCCTCGTACTGGCAGCACCATCTTCCACCGGCTACTCGCCAGCACCCCGGGGATGACGGCAATCCGTTGGTGGGAGGGACAAAATTATGCCCCTTTCCCCGGCGAGGAACGCGGCAGCCCCGTCGAACGGCGCGCGGCCGCGCAGGTGATGTTGGACGGCTGGCTGGGCGTTGCGCCGGGTCTCATGTCCATCCATCCGCTCGACATCGACGGCCCCGACGAAGAGATCATCATCCTGGGGCAGATGTTCGTCAGCACCATGCTCGAGGGCATGGCCTTCGTTCCCACCTTCGCGGACTGGCTGAGCGGCTATGACCAGTCGTGCGGCCATCGCGACCTCATCGTCGTACTGCAATATCTGCAATGGCAGGACCCGTCCCGCGCCGGCCGCAAATGGATCCTGAAAAGCCCGTCCAACCTACCCTTCGCCGAGGTCGCCGCCAGCGCCTTTCCAGACGCGCAGCTGATCATGACCCATCGTGATCCCATGCAGGTGGTGCCATCCTATATCAGCATGATGGCATCGCTCTACGGCATGTCGGCGGAAGTGCCGGACGAACTGGTCGGCCGCTTCTGGATCGAGCGGCTCGACGAATGGCTGCGTGCCTTCGAGGGCGCTAGAAACCGGATAGGCGAGGACCGGTTTATCGACATCGATTATCGCCAAGTCGCGCGTGAGCCGCTTGTGCAGGCCAAGCGGGCGCTTGCCCGCTTCGGGATTAGCGACACGCCGGAGGCGGAAGCCGCGCTGACCGAGTTCCTCGCAGGCAATGGCCGGGAACAGCGTCCTGCGCATGACTATTCGCTTGAGCGCTACGGCCTCACAGCTGAAGAGGTCGAAGCGCGCTTTGCCGCCTATCGCGCCCGCTATCTCGCCTGATGGCGGCGCGCCCAGAACCGGAGAAATGATCATGACTGGCGAGGACTATATCGCAATCCAGAACCTGCTCTTCTCTTACCCCTATTTGCTGGATTCCGGGGATTTTGACGGAGTGGGCGAGTTGTTTCGCGATGCGACCGTCTATAGCGGCGGCGCGCTGATGGCGGAGAAGGATCCGCTTGCCGTCGCGGCGGCCTTCCGCGACTGGGTGATCACCTATGCCGACGGCACGCCGCGCACCCGCCATTTCCTCGCCAACGTCATCATCCGCCCGGAGGGGCCGGGCCGGGCCGTCGTCAGCTCCTATGTCATGGTGTTTCAGCAGACCGATGCGCTCGCGCTGCAACCGGTCATTGGCGGTGACTATCGCGACGTGGTGGAAAAGGTGGATGGCGAATGGCGCTTCGTCGCGCGACGGATGGCCAACGACATGATCGGCGATCTGACCTGCCACGGCCGAGAGATCGGCATTATCAAGCCGAGCCGGGCCAACTGAAAAAAAAACTGAAATAAAAGGAGAGAAGATGCGATATCGGGACAAGGTAGTGATCGTCACCGGCGCCGCCTCGGGCATCGGCAGGGCGACCGCGCAGCGCCTGGCGGTGGAAGGTGCGACCCTCGTGCTGGGCGACGTCAACGAACAGGGCGCACGCGCCGTGGCGGACATGCTGGACGCGCGGGCGACGCCGCTGGCAATCGGCTTCGACGCGGGCGATCCCGCTTCCTGCCGCGCCTTCATCGCCACTGCCGCGCAAGTCAGCGGGCGCATCGACATGCTGTGCAACGTCGCCGGCATCATGGACTGGGGACCGCTCGCGCAGTTCGGCGAAGAGCGCTGGGAACGGATGATGCGCGTCAACCTGTCGAGCATCTTCTACCTCTGCCAGGCCGCGATGCCGCATCTCGTGCAGACTAAGGGCAATATCGTCAACATCAGCTCGGCCGCGGGCCTCGTAGGCATCGCCTATACTACGGCATATTGCGCAGCCAAGCATGGCGTCATCGGCCTGACCAAGTCGCTCGCAATCGAATTTGCGAGTGCGGGGGTGCGGGTTAACGCCATCTGCCCCACAGGCGTCAAAACGCCGATGAGCACGGGCGTCCTCCCAGAAGGCGTCGATGTCGCGCTGCTGATGCGCAACGCGTCGAAGATGGGCGATCTGATCGAAGCGGAGGAGGTGGCAGGCGCCATTGCCTATCTTGGGTCGGAGGACGCCCGCACCGTGAGCGGCATCGCTCTCCCTGTCGATGGCGCGCAGACCGCCGGTTGAGTTTGACTAGTCGGAATCGAGGAGGCACCGCGCCCATTGGCCCGGCATCTTCCAATAAAAAATAAGGAGAGGATCATGACCGCTACACCCGATCAAGTACGCAAGACTCTGCAGGACTATATTCGCGCTTGGACCACTAAGGACAAGCCGCTGCTCTTGTCGTTGTTCGCCGAAGACGCGGTGCTCGAGGATCCAGTAGGCACGCCGCCGTTCCGCGACCATGCGGGCATCGGCAAATTCTGGGATTTCGCGCTATCTGACCCGTCGCGGCAGATAACGCCGCGTCTGGAGGAGATCCGTGCCTGCGGTAATCAGGGTATATTGCGCTTCACCATGGAAGTGCGCCTGCCTGACGAAGGTAAGGGTCTTGACCTGTCGATCATCGAGCATGCCGAACTGGACGATGCGGGCAAACTCAAACGCCTGCGGGCGTTCTGGGACGAAAGCTCGATCGGCTGCCCGGATGGTTGGGAACTGTTCGTGCCCAATATCGCGGACGCCTACGACAATGCCTGACCATAGCGGAACGGCGCCCGCCAAGGCGATCGCATGCTCTTTCTTCGAACTTTTGAACGAGGGCCGGATAAACGATGCCATGGCGGTACTCGACGACACGGGCAGTTGGTGGAACGTCGGCCCGCGTACCGCCGTGCCGATGACCACCTTCAAGCTCTCGGGTCGGGAGATCATGCGGATGATGCCAATGCGCTTCGTCCTGCACGGCGTCATCGCGGAGGGCGACACCGTGTTGATCGAGACGGAGAGCATTTCCCCCAAGCCGGGCGGAGGGACGTATAACAACCGCTACTGCTATGTACTCGTTGTGCAGGACGGCCGCATCCTGCACGTGCGTGAATATCCCGACACGAAATATGCAGCCGAAATGCTGCCGCCCGAAGCATGGGCGTATGAAATGGGTTCGTGGGAAAAGCACCACGGTACATATTGGCACAAGGATTGAGGAGACCGTCATGAACTACCCCTATAAGGAAGTAGAAGCGTCGATTATTCGGCTGAAGGATGCGTTCGTCGAGGCGGAGAAACGCAATAGCTGGGCGTGGATCGCCGATGAGCTGTATCATGAGGATTGCGTCTATATCTGCCCCTACGCCGGGGCCACACCCGTGGTGGCGGAGGGGCGCGAGGCAATCCGCCGTACCCATTATGGCCGCGATATGGACGTCGGCTCAGGCTGGGCCGGCTGGAGCTTTCCCATTTTGGACTGGGCGATCAACGGTGACCGCATCATCAGCTATTGGGTTAATCGCGGTCCCGGAAAGCGGCCCGACGGCAGCTATTATGAGACCAAAGGCGTGTCGTTCATCACCTATGGCGGCGATGGCAAGTTCTCCTCGCAATATGATCTGTTCGACCTCGCCCACCAGATGAAGCTGTGCGACGAGCTTGAGGAGGCGGGATTACTCGACCTGCAACTCAAGCGCGACTGGGTGCTGCCGATGAAGCGCAAGCTGATAGACATGCTGCAGGTCAACATGCCTCCTGCCGAATGACTTGGGGAAGCTGAGGTCGGGGTATGACGTCTTCGGAACATGACGGGCAGCCAAGCCGCGCTGGCGGCTGCGCCAGAGAACGTCCGTGGCTGGGATGCTATCCCGACAATCTCCCGGCCACTTTATCTCCGGGCCATGGCGACATGCTCTCGATGTTCCAAAGCGCAGTGGCTGGATCATCCGACCAGGAGGCGATCCGTTATTTCGACGCTTCGCTGAGCTACGGGGAACTCGATATACTCAGCGGTGCCTTTGCTACGTGGCTCGCGGAGGTGGGAGTGCAGCGTGGCGCGCGGGTAGGGATCATTCTTCAAAATGTCCCACATCTGATCATCGCTATTCTCGCCGCATGGAAGCTGGGTGCAATTCCGGTTCCAGGAAACCCGATGTACACTTCGAGTGAACTGACCCGTATGTTCGCCGACTATACTCCCGGCGCGTTGATCTGTCACGGAGAGCATCTGGCGACCGTCAGTCGTGCCCTCGACGATGCCGGACTTAGTTCCGTCCCTGTTGCCCACGCCTCGGCATATGATTGGCAGAGCCAGGACGACCAGCGGGTTTTGCCTCGACGCCCGATCGCACAGGATTCACCAGATCGGGCGGATATGTTCGGCATCTGCGTTGAACGCCGAGGCGAGCGGCCCGTTGTGGAAGCGGCCAGAGGCGAGGACATCGGGCTGATACTCTACACTTCGGGCACGACTGGCGTTCCGAAGGGCGCTTTGATCAGCCATGGGAGCTTGGCCTTCAATTCTTTTACCAGCGCCTTGTGGATGGGCATCGACCCGGGCAGCCGCATATTGGGGCTTGCTCCGCTCTTCCACATCACCGGTTTCGTGCTGCATATGGGGGTGGCCTTTGCGACCAGTTGCTCGCTTGCGCTTCATTATCGGTTCGACGCCGCAGCCGTGCTGGATGTTATCCGCATTTATAGCCCCACATTCACGATAGGCGCCATCACTGCCTTCAACGCCCTGATGAACACCAAAGATGTGGATCGAGAGGATTTCGCCAGTTTCAAAAACGTCTTCTCTGGCGGCGCCCCCATTGCCCCGGCGTTGCGAGACGCTGTACGGGATCGACTGGGCGTTACGCTTCAGCCGGTTTACGGCATGACCGAGTCCACGGCCCCGACGCACATAGCGCCGATCGGAGTGGACGTACCTTTGGATCCGGACACCGGAGCGTTGGCGGTAGGCCTGCCAATCTCGTCTACCGAGGCGATGATCGCCGGCCCCGATGGCAAGCCGCTCTCGCCAGGAAATCCGGGTGAAATCTGGATGCGCGGCCCGCAGATGATGCAGTGCTATTGGAATAAGCCGGCAGAATCTGCGGAAACGATGAAAGGAGGATGGCTTCGCTCGGGAGACATCGGCGTAATGGACCAGCGCGGCTGGTTTTATGTTGTCGATCGCCAGAAAGACATGATCAACGCTTCGGGCTTCAAGGTTTGGCCGCGGGAGGTGGAGGATGTGCTTGTTGCGCATCCTGCCGTGAAAGAGGCCGCGGTTATTGGCGTTCCCGACCACTACCGGGGCGAAACTGTCCGTGCCTATATCTCCTTGAAGCAAGCCGCTGCGGTAGAGGCATCGGTGCTCATTCAACATTGTCGAGACGAGTTGGCGGCGTACAAGGTGCCGAAATCCATCATCATACTTGAGGAACTTCCCAAGACGCCGACCGGAAAGATCCAGCGGGCTGCGCTCAGGGCCGAGGCGCGTAAATAATAGCCGCACATAGTTTCGCTCCCGTGGCGTAGCGCTCCTTGCAAAGCGAGCCGATCTCGCGTCGATCGTCTGTCGCCATACGCTTGCCCCGCATTGGCTGAACGATCGGGCATGCACCCCCTGGGCCGACGCCATCGGTCACATCACGGCGGCTCCTGAAATACACCAGCGTCCCGCTCGACTGGAAAATTCAGCGCAAGGCGCTCGGCTTTTAACCTCTCTCAAAAACTTTGGACCACCTGAAAAGGCCTCGGGAGACGCGGGGCCTTTTTGTGGGATTTGCGCGGAAATGCACGTCTCTGCGGTCCGCAATTTCACAGCAAAACGTGAAAGCGCGCGGAACCGCGCTATTCTGGGCTTGGTCCCGAGAGCCGGGGGAACGTGCCTCGTCATGTCGGAATGTGTGGCTGGGGGGCAGGATACGAACCTGCGCAGGGCGGCATCAAAAAGCCGCTAAAACGGGTCGGACACATGGCCGCACCAACCAGCTGAGCAAAGTCTCCAAACCCTTGCCAACGGAGAGCCGTCCACACAGGGTCGAACTGGTTGGTAAGCGATACTTATGAACGAGCAAAACCATCGCGAAAGAGGTAAGCACGCGCGGACGTGATGCTTGCGCTAAGCAGGACTTTCCAGCGATGCTTCGAGCCAAAAGGCCGGCACGGCGACTTAATGGAGGTCATGGATCACGAGACGAGGCGGCGCACATTCATTGCGCCCGCGGGCGCTTTGGCGGCTTGCCCGCAATCAGCTGCAGCGGCGATTTGGATCGGCGGCAAACTTCAAGGCTGGCCGATAGGTCATTCAGGGAAAAAGCCCGCGCAGATGATTGGCCGCGCCGACCCGGCTCAAGGCCTCGATCATGGCAGCGGTTCGCAGATCGACCTTTTCCGCCTGGGCGCGGCGTTGCGTACGGGACAGGGCGTCGGTCAATATCTCGCGCATGCGGTTGTTGATCTCTTCAAGCGGCCAGGTAAGGTTCTGCAGGCCCTGCACCCATTCGAAATAGGACACGACGACCCCCCCGGCATTGGTCAATATGTCTGGGAGCACGATGATCCCGCGCGCATCCAGCATGTCGTCCGCCTCCAAGGTCGTGGGGCCGTTGGCCCCTTCGGCCAGGATCTTGCAATTGATCCGTGACGAGTTTTCCGCGGTTATCTGGTTCTGCAGGGCGCAGGGCGCGAGGATGTCGCACTGCAATTCCAGCAGGTCGCGGCTGGGGATGATCTCTCCAAAGGGACAGCCGAAGAGCTGGCGATGCTGGCGGACATAGTCCTTCAGCTTGTCGATCGGTAGGCCGCCAGGATTGTGCAGTGCGACGCTAACATCGCTGATCCCGATGATCTTGGCACCGGCCTCGGCCAAGAAAGTGGCCGCATGCATGCCGACATTGCCAAAGCCCTGGACCACGGCGGTGGCGCGATTGAGGTCGAGGCCGATCTGCCGGCAGGTTTCGCTCACCAGATAGGCAAGGCCCCGCCCGGTCGCCTCATTACGGCCCAGCGACCCGCCAAGAACCACCGGTTTTCCTGTCACCACCGAGGGGACCGAATAGCCGACATGTTCGCTATAGGTGTCCATGATCCAGGCCATGACCTGCGCGTCTGTCCCCATGTCGGGCGCTGGGATATCTTTTTCGGGACCGATCATGCCGATGAATTCCGATGTATAGCGCCGGGTGAGCCGTTCCAGTTCATCCTTGCTAAGGGCGGTGGGATCGACCCGCACCCCGCCCTTGGCGCCGCCGAAGGGCAGTTTCGCCAGTGCGCATTTCCAGGTCATCCACATCGACAGCGCCGCCACCTCGCCCAGGCTAACGTCGGGATGGTAGCGAAGCCCCCCTTTGGTCGGCCCCATCGTCAGCACATGCTGCACCCGATAAGCAAAGACGGTTTCCACCTGATCGGTCCCATCGCGCTTGAATGGCAGGGCGCAAATCTGCGTCCGTTCCGGAAAGAGCAGGCGTTGCCGGATATTGGGATCGAGCCCGGTGATATAGGCGGCTTTGAGGAACTGCTGCTGGGCGAGGTGGAGCATCGAGGATGACCATTCCGCCCCGCGCGCATGGGTCCGCTCGATCGCATAATGGATCGATCGCGTCAGCGACGCACTGCTGATGCCGTCCTTGAGCAGATAATCCTCCGCCCCGCCCTCGACCGCCTTGCTGGCGAGGCCGACATCGTCCATCGCACTCTGTACGATGATGGGAGTGTGCATGTCATGCGCGCGCAACCGATAAAATGTGTCCAGCGCCGCGCTATCGGGCAGCATGAGGTCGAGCAGCACGACATCGATGCCGCCCACCGCCAGCCGCTCGATCGCGCTTTCCAGCGTGCTTGCCACGGCCACTTCGAAATGCTGATGCTCCGATTTAGCAAGCAGCTTCTGGATCAGGCGGGAGTAGACCGGATTATCCTCGACTAGCAGGACGGTGATGCGTTGGTTGGCCATGACCTTTCACCCTTGCTCATATATTATGTTCATTCCGGGCCTGGTCGGGTCTCTGGCCGCCGACCCTTTCCTTCAGCGCAGCGAGCAATCCGTCGATCTCGAACCGCAGGATCGACCAGCCATCCGCCGCGTCCTTAAAATTGCCCTCCGCGCCCATGGCTTCGAGCCGGAAGGCGGCGTCGGTGGCGGCGGATGCGGCGAAGATATGGGCCGAACCCTTCAGGCTGTGCGCGGCGCGTTGCAGTTCGTGCGCGTCCTGGGCGTCGATCGCGGCGCGGACCTGCCGCATCATTTCGGGTCCTTCATCGATGAAGACCCCCGCCAGCTCGATCAGCAACTCCTCGTCGCCATCGGCATTCTGGAGCGCCCTGGTCCAATCAAGAAGCGTGTTCATCCCGCCGGCCCTTCCTTGTTGTGAAATTTCGCGGCACCCGCGAACCGTCCTTCCACCACCGCGTAAAAGTCTTCAGCGCGGAGCGGCTTAGAGATGTAATCGTCCATGCCGGCCTCCAGGCAGCGTTCGCGGTCGCCGCGCATCGCATGCGCCGTCATGGCGATGATCGGCATGTGGTTGCCCGACGCGCTCTCCTGTTCGCGGATCGCCGCCGTAGCCTGGAACCCGTCCATTTCGGGCATCTGCACATCCATCAGCACCACGTCGAAATCGTCCTGCGCCAGCGCCTGGATCGCCTGCGCGCCATTGCCGACAATCTTCACCCGATGCCCGCGCTTTTGGAGCAGCCGCAGCGCAAGGCGCTGGTTGACGGCATTGTCCTCGGCCACCAGCACATGGAGCGGGGTCTGGCGATCGGGCACTGGTTCGGGCGCATGGCTCTCCTCGGCCACCGTCACCTTCAGCACGGCAAAAATGGCTTCGAGCAATTCGGACTGGCGCACGGGCTTGAGCAGGAAGGAGGCAATGCCGACCGCCTTGGTACGGCGGGCCATTTCGTCCTTGCGCGCGGAGGAGAGCATGATCACCGCTGGCCGCTCCGCCTCCTCGTCACCAGCGATCTCGCGAGCAACTGCAAAGCCGTCCATACCGGGCATCATCATGTCGAGCAGCACCAGCCGGAAGGGGCGGCCGATCCCGGCGCCGTTTTTAAGCGCGGCAAGGGCCTTAGGGCCACTATCGACCGCGAGCGGCTTCATCCCCCAGCCGCGGATCATCTCGTCGAGGATGCGGCGGTTGGTGGCGTTGTCGTCCACCACCAACACCGGCAATCCCAGCAGCGTGGGTTGTTCGACCGGCTGGCCGGTCGGCGCGGCGTCGGACAGAGCGAAGGGGATCGTGAAGTGGAAACGGCTGCCGCGCCCGACCTCACTGTCCAGATGCAGCTGCCCGCCCATCAGCTGGACAAGCTGTGCGGCGATGGTGAGGCCGAGGCCCGTGCCGCCATACCGGCGGGTGAAGGAGGAATCGGCCTGGGAGAAGGCCTGGAAGATCAGCTGCTGCTTGTCGGGCGGGATGCCGGGGCCAGTATCGCTCACCGCAACGCGGAGCAATGCTTCCTCATCGGTCTTCGCGCCGACCGCTATGTCGACGACGACCTCGCCCTGATCGGTGAAGCGCAGCGCATTGCCGACGAGGTTGATGATCACCTGCCGGAGCCGATAGGGGTCGCCCTCCAGCGCGTCGGGCACGTCAAGCGCGACATGGCAGGCGAGTTCGATGCCCTTCTCGGTCGCGCGGGCGGCGAAGGATTGCAGCGTGTCGGCCAGCTCATCGCGCAAATTGAACGAGACATGTTCGAGTTCGAGCCGGCCCGCCTCAATCTTGGAGAAATCGAGAATATCGTTGATGAGGTGGAGCAGCGCGTCTGCCGATTGGCTGACCATGTAGAGATATTCGCGCTGGGGAGCCGTCAGCGGCGTGTCGCCGAGCAGTTCGGCGGCCCCGATCACGCCGTTCATCGGCGTGCGAATCTCATGGCTCATATTGGCGAGGAACTGGCTTTTGGCCCGCGTCGCCTCTTCCGCCTTGTCCTTGGCGGCGCGCAGCTCGGCTTCGGATGTGACAAGCTGCATGGTCCGTTCTTCGAGCCGTGCGTTGAGGCCGCGCAATTCCGCCGTCCGCTGCGCTACGACCTGCTCGGTACGCGCCCGCTGATTGGCGAGCGAGATAAGGTAGATCGTCAGGATGAGGGTCACGGCCAGACCGCCGGCGAGCGCGATGGTCGGCGTCGAGGTCAATCGCCTGGCGCCATAGGCGCTTGTGGCCGCACTGTAGATGGTGAAGACGCTGTCGCCGATCACGAGCGAACTGGAATGAAAAAGTTCGCCCGCCATTTCGGCGCCGGTGCCGGGGCGCCGTTTCCTGTCGCTGCCCGGCGACAGGATCGACAGTAGCACGCGCTGGGACGGCGGGGCGGCTGAATCGAGCAGATAAAGGTCGACTCCCTGGCGCGGCATCAGATCGATGGCGCCCTGGATCAAATCTCCGACCCGCACCACCGCCACGACTAACCCTTTAAGATGTGCACGCCGCTGGTCGACAGTCATCTCCTCGATCGCGCCGTCGAAGACGGGCGCGAACACCGCGATGCGCGGCGCGTCATCGGTCATCTGCAGCAATTTGACATGGGCGGCCGCGTTGATCTCCCCGCTGCTGCGCGCAGCCAGGATCGCCGCTTGCGCGAACGGGTCCGATCCCCAGTCAAAGCCGATGATATGGCCTGCGCTGCCGAGGGAGGGTTCCGCATAGAGGATGGGAAAATGTTCGGCGCGGCCGCCGCCGGGCACATAGGGCACCCACTGGACGGAATCGAGGCTCGAAAGCCCGGTTAGATAGACTCTCGCAAAGGCGCCGAACTCATCCCGGCTGACATCGTCGGAGCCCTGATAGTAGGCCAGTAGCGCCTTGACGACGCTGGTTTCCGCCGCAAACTGCCGCTTGATCCCCTCGGCGCGCTGATCGGCTTCCAGCGTGAATTCGGTCTCGATCGACTGGCTCTGCTCCTGCGAGAGCCAGCGCCACGCGATGAAGGTGAGAGCCAGACTGGCGACGGCAACAATGATCGCAAACCAATAACGCGTGCCGCCGATCGCCGGTTTAGGTTCGGCGGGAGTCATATCCTCCATCGAGGGAGGGTCGGAAAAGGGCATCATGAGCGCCCTCCCTTGGCCGGGACAGCCTTCCACTCGCGCGCCTGGCGCTGCGCTTCGGCAATCTGGGTCGGCGTCATGCCCCTGGACAGGCGCCCGAGCGACTGCGCCGCCCGTGTGCGGAGAGCCGTGGTGCGGGCGTAGGTCTGGCCCAGGAGGATCCACCTGTAAGCTGTTACCGCATCTTTGGGCACGCCCCGGCCAGTGCCGTAGAGAATGCCCAATTCAACCTGTGCGTCGGCATGGCCCTGTGTCGCAGCACGATCGAACCAATAGACCGCCTTAGGTTGATTTTTCGAGACGCCCCGGCCGATCGTGTAGAGGACGGCAAGGGTGAACTGGGCGGCGGCATGACCCTGCTCAGCCGCCCGGGTATACCAACGCGCGGCCTCCACCATATCCTGTTCGACCCCATATTCCCGCAGATAGATTTCGCCCAGATTATATTGGGCGTCCGCTATCCCCAGCGCGGCCGCCCGACGAAACCATTTTATCGCTTCCCTATAGTCCCGGCTCGCACCCTGCCCGCGAAGATACATGCGGCCAAGGCTGTTCTGGGCGCGCGCGTCGCCCTGATCCGCTAGGGAGCGATAGAGGCGCATGGCATTTCCATAGTCGCCGCGCTTAAAGGCCGCGGCGGCATCCTCGAATGGCCCCGCCAGACATGGCGCCGAGAGCAGCAGCAGGCTCAGAAAAAGGGTTCGCCGGAGACAAAGGGAGAGCGGATTGGCAAGCATGCCATCGCTCGGCGTTGGATGCCGCAACGTGCTCGGGCCCTTCATGCCGATACCTCTCCGGCAGATCGTGCCGGATCGAGTCCTATTTGACGGGCAAATCCCATCTTAACCTAGATGGGGCTGGAAGGCGTGACTTTTTGTAAAGCCGGATGGACGGGCCTGAAACTTCTCGCCGAGATGCCGTTTAGCTTTCGCCGCGAACCTGGCGAGCCGACTCCCCCGCCCCTATGGCCCAATTGCGGCAACAAGCATGTGAGTCACCGTGTTAGTGATGCGAGGTCTCACGCTGAGCGTGCGTAAAACTTTCGTTGCGTGAGGGGATAGGGCGCATCGCGCCCATTCAGGTTGGCCGGTCCCTGGAACTAACCATGCTGTGATCGTGCCACTCTTCCGCGATCGACGCGCCTTCTCGGGCGCAACACGCATATTGCGGCGGCAAATCGTGCCGTGAAACCGGCGATATGAGTATATGGGTCGTTGGGGACTAAGAAAAATCAGCGATAATCAATAGGATAGACTCACACACCACCCGCTGGTGAAAGGAGGAAACGACAAAACAGTCAATCTCCAAAGAGGACAACAGGTGTCGCCTCATGAAAAAACCAACACTCTCGCGCTCGTTTTCGAGCGCTCTATTCCTATGCCTTTGCCTGGCTTGCGTCAGCGCGTGGGGCTTGACATCAAACGCGAGCTTTTTCCATCAATCGAAAGGGGACGCGCGGTCGATGGCTGCGGTCGCGGGTAGGCAGGCATCGGAGGCAAAATTCACAACTGCCGACTTTCTGCGCCCTGCGATCGACGCCGCTGCGGCTGTCGCGGAGACGGACTCAACGGTATCATTCTCATCGTTGGGTACGGCTAATTTCGCTGACTTCGATTTTGCGAACGGCACGCGATATCCGGAGCAGGCCACTGCGTCGGTCGGACCAGCCACTTATAAACCTGGTGCTACCGTCGCGCATGTTCCGATTACCCTCGACCGGCCGACCCCAAACACGATTATCGCCAGGGTAATGACCGAGGATGGCACCGGCTTGGTGAGAGGCGTCGCCGGGGTCAATTACCAGCCCATCTATAAATCGGTGATTTTCCGCCCCGGCGATCCGCTCACAAAAACGGTAGAGGTGCCGATCATCCTCGGGATTCCACAGGCTGATTTCATCGTCCGGTTCGTCGAGGCGCCTTGGGGCGGGAAGTTGGGAACCGATCGCGCCTATGTGCAGTGCGACTTCCAGAAGGAACCTACGCCAACACAGACAGAAGGCCGAGCGCCTCGTATCTTCACGCCGAGTGGGACGCTTCAGTGGGGGATGAGCCGGGACACGCTGAAGTGGTCCGATGCAGGTCATGACAAGGCCTGGTCGACCAAACTGCCGAACGGCCGTTCGCAGCCGGGCAATCAGGAAACCGGGATTTATCTTGACGGTTGGCTATATCGTGATGCTGGGATCGAGCCGCCGCTCCGCTACACGGATGAAGGTCTTGTGATGCATACCCAGAAGCTTAAACAGCCGCTGGAGTGGAATGGCGTTTTCTATAATTATGGCTCGGTAGTCCTCAGCGGCCACAACAGCAAGCCGCTCCAAATCGGCTATGGTCAATATGAGTTTACTGCCAAAATGCCGGATCGGCGGGGTTCCTGGCCGGCTTTCTGGCTTATCTCTACGGCCGGTTGGCCACCCGAGATAGATATTTACGAGGGATTTGGTTTCGAGAGTTGGTGGGATTTTGATCGCTATACAGCCAATACCTTGCATGGAGGCGCTAATATCAACCGCACCTTCCAGCAGGGCATATTCATGAACACCGACGAGGTTTATGGCATTGGTGGATTCACCAAGGGGTTTCACAGCTTTGCCGTGGATATTCAGCCCGATTATATAACTTGGTTCATCGACGGCAAAGAAACCTATCAAGCCGTCAATCCCTTTGCCGGGTTTCGCTGGTACCCGATCATGGACGTGGCAGTGAAAACGAACGGAGATTATCGCGACGGTTCGGGTGACATGCTCGTCAAGGATATCAAGATCTATTCCAATTGATCGATTTCAGGCTCTCTCTACGGCTTACAGGGACGGACCATCGGTGTCGCGCTTTGGGTAGCCAAGCATTGCTGTAGAGGCACCGCCAGTGCGGTCTTGCTTGATGAGTCCGGCTACCTCAACGCGCCAACGAAGATTGGCACTGCGGCAATTACTATAAACCCGATGCCTGGCAGATCGCCCGAGAAGTTTGAGCAGTCGCTCGGCCGCTTGCGGCAGAGCATGCCGGACAACTCCTCGCGCTACGGTACATCAGTTGAACATGCCGGGTCTTCGTCATCGCCTGCTCGCCCGTTCTCCCCGTGGATCTTCTATTCAATGAGCAAGGCGACCATATCGACATAGGGCGCGTGTTGGCGCGCGCGGCGGCATTCCGGCTTGGCTCGACGACTGCTACGAAAATTAAGTCCCCCAGGACGGTATGTCGCATGAGAGGCGCCACCTCAAGGTTTGTGCGCCAGACAACGATTTGGCGGACATAGTGAGAACAAAGGCTATGCCACGCGTTTGAGGCGCGCCATGGGATCGTTGAGGGCGCGGAATTCGCCGGGGGCGAGCGGTTTTGCCCGTTGCCAGAGATAGTCTCCGGTCAAGCTGATATGGGCCCAGCCCATTGGGGAAAGGTGGGCGAGGAGCGCGTCATTGAAAGGGACGCCGGATGTTGTGAGGTGCTGGGCGGCCCTGTCCAGATAGATGGTATTCCAATATGCTATCGCCGCGATCAGCAGGTTCAGACCCGATGCCCGATATTCCTGGTTCTCGATCGACCGGTCCGTGAACCGACCCTGCCGGTTGGTGTAGATGGCGGCGGCGAGGGTATGGCGTGCTTCCCCCTTGTTGAGGCCGGCCTGGCAGGCCGGCGTAAGTCGGGCTGCACCAGCCAGTCGATCGTGAACAGCGTCCGCTCGATGCCGCCGAGTTCGGCCGGCGCGAAATCCAGCCTGTTCTGGCGTTTGTAAGCGGCCAGCTTGCGCAGGATCGCGGAGGGCGCGACGGCTCCCTCCTTGATAGAGGCGACGATCCTGACGATGTCATCCCAATCGGCTTCGATCGCCGCGGTCTTGATCGTGCGCCCCTTGAGGCTTTGGATGCCCTTGTAGGTCGAGGGCACGGCGATGGAGCCGAGTTTCCTGTCCGCAATGTCGCGCAGACGGGGCACGAAGCGGAAGCCGAGAAGATGGCAGAGGGCAAAGACATGGTCCGTAGCGCCGCCGGTATCGGTGTAATGTTCATGCAGCGGCAGCGCACCGGCGCGCAGCATCAGGCCGTCGAGCACATAAGGGGCATCGCCAGCGGTGGCCGACATAATCCGCGATCCGAACGAGGCGAAATGGTCGGACAGGTGGGAGTAGATCTTCAGGCCCGGCTCGCCGCCATATTTTGCATTGATGCCGGCCGCCGTCGATCGACTGCGGCCGGTGCAGAAGAACTGCAGGACTCCAAGGTGATTACGCCTCCCTAAAGCCCGTGGATGACGCGCGTTGTTCTGGAATACCCATCGACATCAACAGCGGCTGCGTCGTCTGAACCGCGCGGAAATCATCCTTGCTGGCCATGTTGCGCCAGCCACTCAGGATCAGCGACTGCGCGACAGCGCCTCCGAGCGTCGTTCCGGGCCCGGTGATAATGAAAAGGTCCGGCGCGAACTCGCGTGCCGCAATCGTGATGGCGCGCGTAAAGTCGTAGGTTTCGGTAACCTGCGTTCCCAGCGTGTAAGCGTAAAGGGCGTCGCGATCTGTTGCCCCCGGCCACCAGATCGCACCGCGGCCATCAATAAGGGGTAGAACCGGATTGCCGAACAAGCTGGCTGGCAGCGCGTCGCGCCCCTGCTCGGCGACCGGGGCCATTAGCCGTGTGTGGAACGCGGCATGATTGCCCAATCTCAAGGGAAACCGCTGCTGGGTCGGTTCTGCGACCGCTTCGAAGGCCGAGAGCCCGGCTTCGTTGCCGGCGAGCACCAGCATGCCGCCCAATTCGATCGAGACGAACAGCGCATGCCCGGGTCGGCTTGCGATGTCTTCAACAGCATCAATCAACGCTTCCCGGCGCTCGGGCTGTGGGTGCCAGTCCTCGCCGACGAAAGGATAGATGAGCTGGCCGCCAATCAGCGATCGCTGCATGAGCGTGCCCATAGTATTGGCGACGCGAAACCCGTCATGGGGCGACAGCGCTCCGGCGCAGGCGAGCGCCGAATACCAGCCCATCGAATTGCCGGTCACCGCAACGATGTCGATCGCGCTGCGGTCGATCGACAGGAAGTCGCCAAGCGTGGCGGCAAAGATCAGCGCAGAGGCATTGTCTCCGCGCGTATGGCTAGCGATCGAGAAGCGCGCCGCCTGATCGAGTTCGGTGAGCGTCGGCTGCGCGGCGCCGCGGCGCTGATCATCGAGGCGAGACAGCAAGGCAGCGTCGGGAAAATGGCGCTGCAGATAGCCGAGTTCGGTTTTGTTGTAGGTGCCCCGACCCGGGCAAATGACCACGGCCTTCATTGCGCGTCCCCCCGCACGAGCTTGCGGGCGGCGGTGACGATGTCGTCGGCCGACGGCATCGTCGCGCCATAGGCGGGCCCAGTCGCGATGAAGCTGTCCTCGGCGGTGAGCCGGGCATGGGGTAGATTCGTGCGCTCTGTGAGCAACGCCATCAGCGCCTCGGCGACGCCGCCCGTACGGCGGGTCTCATCGACGATCAAAACCTTGCGCGCGCCCCCGAGCGCTTCGACAATGCTCGCCTCGGGCAAGGGCGAGAGCCAGCGTATGTCGATGACACGCGCAGCGATCCCTTCTCCTCCAAGCCGCTTTTGCGCCTGGCGGCTGAGATAGGTGCCATTGCCGAAGGTGAGGAGCGCAAGATCGTCGCCATCGCCATGGCGGCCGACCTGACCGAAAGGGATGCGTTCCGATGGGTCGGGATAGAGGTGGAGCCAGCCCCCATCCCCAGGCTCGTGAAGATCGCGCATCGGATATAGCGCGATCGGCTCGAGAAAGACGACGAGCCGCTGCTCTTCCCGCGCCAGGCGCACGCATTCGCGTAGCATCATGGCGGCGTCCGCGCCATTTGACGGGCAAGCGAGGATGAGACCCGGGATGTCGCGCAGCACCGCTACCGAATTATCGTTGTGGAAGTGGCCTCCGAAACCCTTTTGATAGCCGAGCCCCGCGATCCGCAGGACCATCGGATTGGTGAACTGGCCCTTGGAGAAGAACGGGAGGGTCGCCGCTTCGCCGCGGAGCTGGTCCTCGGCATTGTGAAGATAAGCGAGGAACTGGATTTCCGGCATCGGCAGGAAACCATTGTGCGCCATGCCGATCCCCAGGCCGAGGATCGACTGCTCATCGAGCAACGTGTCGATCACCCGGGTCCGGCCAAAGCGCGCGCTCAGTTTTTGGGTGACGCCATAGACACCGCCCTTGCGGCCGACATCCTCGCCCATGAGAATGATTTCGCCATGCGCGAGCATCAGGTCGGTGAGCGCCCAATTGATCAGGCGCGACATGATCTGCGGCGACGCCATGGCCTTGAGGTCACCGCCAAAGGCTTCGGCGCGGGTGTCGGCCGAGGGGCCGTTGACGCGCTGGCAGGCCCGGTGCGGCGGGATCAGATGAGCCATCACCTCGGCCGCCGTCTTCAACCGTGGTCGGGTGACGGCTTCGGCAGCGATGCGCTCCACGCGCTCCTCGGTCTGTTGGTAGATCGCAAGCGCATCGGGCGGCGCGAGGGCGCCGGCCTCGTCCATCAGGCGAACGGCGTGCAGAAGCGGATCATTGGCTTCCTCAGCCTCCAACTCCTCGCGCGCCATATAGGTGGTGGGCATATCGGCGCCGGCATGTCCATAGAATCGGACAGTGCGGACATGGAGAAAGGCGGGCTTGCGCCGGGTGCGGACAAATTCCGCCGCCTCCAGCGTGACGCGATACGTATCGTAGATGTCGAGCCCGTCACAGGCGAAATATTGAAGCCCCGGGCGATGCGAGAAGCCGGCGGCGATCCAGCCTCTTGGAGTCTTGGTCGAGATGCCAATGCCATTATCCTCGCACACGAAGAGCAGCGGCATGGGGACGCCCTGATACGCGGTCCATTGCGCCGTGTTGAAGGCGCCCTGAGCGGTCGAGTGGTTGGCCGATGCGTCGCCAAAGGAGCACATCACGATCGCATCATTGTCGAGCGCCTGATGTTCGGGCGGACGGCGGCGGGCCAGGCCGATCGAATAGGCAGCACCGACGGCCTTGGGCAGGTGGCTCGCGATCGTCGAGGTCTGCGGCGGTATATTGAGCGCTTTCGAACCCAGCACCTTATGGCGGCCACCCGAGATCGGATCCTCCGACGAACAGGCGAAGGAGAGCAGCATATCCCAGGCGATCGACTGGCCGGGCACCTGGTTCGCCCGCTCGATCTGAAATGCGACGTCGCGATAATGGAGGAACGCCATGTCGCAGGGTCGCAGCGCTGCGGCGACCGCGGCCATGCCCTCGTGGCCGGAAGAGCCGATGGTATAATAGCCCTCACCCTTCGATTGCATGACCCGGCTGATCCGGTCGAGCGAGCGCGACAGGCAGCCGGAGCGATAGATCGACACGGCCTGCGCATTGCTGAGCGGGCCCGCAGGCGCGCGGCCGGCCGGGAGCGTGGCGCCGCCGACCTTGGTGAGGAAGTTCTCGTGGACGATCTGGACGCGATCCATGGCGACCTCAGAAAAAAGCTGCGATGCCGGTGATAGCGCGACCCAGGATCAGCGCGTGAACGTCGTGCGCGCCTTCGTAGGTGTTGACCGTCTCGAGGTTCACCATGTGCCGAATCACCTGATCCGCTCCATTTCGTGGGGTGGGATATCCAGCGCTTCGCTCTGCTGGCCGCCTTTGGCCTCCTCAGCCATAAGTTGGGCCGGCGTTCGGATTTCGGTCATAGGTGCATCGAGACAATCGCCCAGCCATTCACGCATCTGCTCAATCGCTCGTTCTGCGCGGGCCGCACTGTTGACCTCGATGATCAGTTTGCGTTCTGTCAGTGCCACAGTGGCAAAAACCGGCGTGCCGTCGTCTGGAGAGCGTCCCAGGCCATCCATATCCGTCCACATACTATGTCCCTTTACTCATCGGTGTCCATAGGCTCGAATGGCCTTTGTGGACGGGAATCGGCATGATGAAGCGCAAGCATCAACTCCTGTCGGAGAATGAGCGCGATCAGGTCCTGGCGATCCCGACCGACCATGGCCAACTGGCCCGGCTCTATACGTTCGAGCCCTTGGACCTGGACATTTCGGCGTACGGCGGGAGCGACGGAACCGATTGGGCGTAGCGCTGCAACTGGCACTGCTGCGGCATCCGGGCACAACGCTTGCGCAGATCATCCGGGACCGGGGAGCGATACCGCATGATCTGGCGACCTTTGTCGCGGAGCAAATCGGCCTTCGCGTAACGGACCTGGCCGTTGATTGGCGTACCTTCGACGCTGGGCCGGGTGTGGTACTCCTGACATGGCCGACGCGGAAGCTCGATGGAGGCTGGAATGGGCCGTCGTGGCCCTGCTGGCGGAACGAATGGCAGCATGTCCGTCTCATTTTACGTTTTCTCCGCCTATAGGGTCACACAAATGTACGGACAGTGGTTCGCTCCTTTCCTCTTCAGCATGGACATCAAATCCGGCGTCAGGAAAAAGGGGCGGGCCATCTCATAATTAACACTCCTGGCATCTCCTATGAGCGTCGAGATATGAATGGGCCCCGGACCCGCGCTTTTGATAGCAGCGGCCGGCACGAGAAGTGAACAAAAATCCCGCAAATTCAATTGCAACAAAGGGCAAAGCAGCTAGAAGGCTCGCGCACACGGGGGAACATCGTAGTGGGAGACGGCACTCGGCATGCCCAGCCGGCAAGAAACCTCGGCGTTCATCCGCTCAGCCTTTCGCTCGGTTTGGTCGCTCGAACTGATGTGTGTTCTGCGGAAATCCCCGGAGCGCTCGTGGAGTCAATCAGAACTTGTTGCAGCCATGCGCAGCAGTGACCTAGTCGTTCAACAGAGTGTGGAGCTGCTTCTTACCGCCGGCTTGGTGGTGACGAATGCGGACGGTGGCGTCCGGTATCAGCCTGCCAACGAGGCCACGGTGCGGATGGCTGCGGCTGCCGAAGCGCTGTATATCGAGCGGCCCGATGCCGTTCGACGAATGATCGTGGCGCCGACCTCGTCAGCCAGTCTCTTCGCCGACGCATTCCGCCTACGGAGGGGAGAATGACAGGAGCGATTTTCCCGGCGATTGTGTACGCCCTATGTTTTGCGACAAGTTCGGCTTGCGCCATTCTGCTTTGGCGTAGCTATGCGCGGAGTGGTGCACGGCTGCTATTCTGGAGCGCCGCGTGCTTCACTCTGCTGGCCATGAACAACCTGTTTCTCGTAATTGATCTGGCACTTATCCCGACCGCCGACCTGCAGCTTGTGCGGCTGCTACTATCGCTTTGCGCAGTCGGCGTGCTCCTGTTCGGCTTCATCTGGGAAAGTGAGGAGGACATATGACCTTGCCGGCCTTTCTCTCCGGAGCCGTTTCCTTTGGCTTTTTCCTGATATCGCTGTTCTTCCTGCGCTTTTGGCGGGAAACGCGCGACCCTCTCTTCGTCGCCTTCTCAGTCTCGTTTCTGCTCCTGGGTATCGGCCAAATCATTCTCGGGCTTGGCGGGATGCCGGATGAACAAAGGAGCTTGGTGTATCTCGTGCGGTTCACCGCCTTCCTGCTGATCATCCGAGCTGTCGTCGCCAAGAACCGCGCGATTTAAATGTGGATCAGTGAGCGCGCCCCTAAGCGTTGAGCGCTCTTATCTAGGCGAGCGACATCGAGATGGTGAAGAGCAGAATATTCAATCCCGATATCTCGATCGCAGGAGCCGGAGCGTCCACCCTTCAGGCGATAGTCCCATTCTTGCGTCGCCAGAAATGGAGATCGTATCGAGATTATGAAAAGCGGGTGAACAATTGATCAAGCAGAGGCCGCAGACGCTGGATTTCATCTCGATGCGCAGCAGACAGGTTAGCCAGCAGCTCCAGGGCGCGCGGCGTTAGTTGCAGCTGCGCACGGCGACGATCCGCCTCCGTCGAGTACCGGGTCACCATGCCCAACTTCTCCAGGCGATCAACCAACCCCGTTGCGCTGTGTGGCTTCAGCAAAAGTCGCTTCGCGACAAAACCAACCGTCGCATCCTCCGGCGGCGCGGCGCGTAGGGTCAGGAGTGCCTGATGCTGCTGTGGCGTGAGACCCATTTGCGTCGCGCGATCATCACTGAACGCCTGAAACTGTCGCAGCGCGAAGCGGAACTCTGCGAGCGCAGCATAATCTTCATCCTTCAGTTCGGCGTCTGCAGCCTTCATGTTTACCGTCACCTTGATATGTATCGTTCTACGATATAGTTGCGCGGGGTTGTCGATACAAAGAGGGATCTTACATGATTCGAGAAGCCCCCGCGTCGTCCGAAAATGCAAAGCTGGGTGATCACAGCGCGGATCGGCGCATGATCATGCTGGCTGCAATGGCGCTCTTCGTCGGAAGCGGCGGCGCGGTTGGGGCATGGATGCTGCTCAAGATGATTGCGCTAGCGATCAACCTTTTTTGGTATGGGCGCTTGTCATCGGCGGAGGCGGACATGGCCGACAGCGTCGTGGGCATGGGCGTGTTGATCATTCCGCTGGCTGGCAGCCTGATCGTCGGTCTGATCGCCCGCTACGGGTCAGAGAAGATACGCGGGCACGGCATACCCGAAGCCATCGAGACAATATTGTTCGGGGAAAGCCGGCTTTCGCTGAAGGTTGCGGTCCTCAAGCCTGTTTCCTCCGCAATTTCTATTGGCAGCGGGGGTCCGTTTGGGGCGGAAGGGCCCATTATCATGACAGGTGGCGCGATCGGGTCGTTATTTGCCCAATGTTTTCATTTGAGCGCCGCGGAACGCAAGACGCTGCTCGTCGCGGGAGCGGCCGCCGGGATGACGGCGATTTTTGGTACGCCGCTGGCCGCCATATTGCTGGCGACTGAAGTGCTGCTGTTCGAATGGAAGCCGCGGAGCTTCGTGCCGGTCGTGCTTGCCGTGCTGGTTGCTTTTGCCTGGCGGCCTTGGCTCATCGGCAGCGGGCCGATGTTCGCTGCAGATCTACATGTGCCCGCTGGCGTATGGCCGTTGGTGTGCGCGATCGGGATGGGCCTGCTTCTTGGTGTCGAGGCGACACTGCTTTCGACAGCGCTTTACCAGATTGAGGATAGCTTTCACCGCCTGCCCCTCCATTGGATGTGGTGGCCTGCGCTGGGGTCGATCGCCGTCGGGCTAGGCGGTTTGATTGATCCCCGGGTGTTGGGAGCAGGATATGCCAATATACACGCTCTGCTAGGAAACAGCCTTGAGATGCGGGCGATCGCGACGTTGTTGGCTATAAAGGCAATTGTCTGGCTCATTGCACTCGGTTCAGGCACTTCAGGTGGCGTGCTGGCACCACTGTTGATCCTGGGCGGAGCGCTGGGGTGTCTGGTCGGACAGTATCTGCCGGGGGACGCCGGCTTTTGGGCCATGATCGGTATGGCGGGCATCATGAGTGGGGCGATGCGGGCGCCGATGACGGGCGCGCTATTCGCCGCCGAACTCACAGGCGAGTTCGATGCGCTGCCAATTTGCATCGCCGGAGCGGTGAGCGCCTACGCCGTCAGCGTGTTGCTGATGCGCCGGTCGATCCTGACAGAGAAGATCGCGCGACGCGGGCGGCACATTTTTCAGGAGTATAGCGTCGATGCGCTGGATCTGTTGCAGGCGAGGGAATTGATGACGGTAGATCCCGACACCCTTTCGGGCGAGATGACCGTGGAGGCGGCGATCGCGTTCTTCCACAATGACGCAAACCACCGCAGCTATCCCTTGGTCGATGGTGCCGGACGCTTGCAAGGGCTGGTGTCGCGCAGCGATGTGCTGCGCTGGCAGGTTGAAGGGGTGGATGGCGCGACTTCGTTGGTTGAGAATTTGTCGGACCCCTCCCAGCCTTCCGCCTTTCCGGAAAGCCCAGGCGGGGTGGTGGCCGACCTCATTGTTCAGTCTGGCGTCGGGCGCATTCCCATCATTGAAGGGGAAAGCCGCAAGGTAGTCGGCATTCTGACGCGCCAGGACCTGTTAAAAGCCCGGCACAAAATTCGGACCGGCGAAACGGAGCGGACGCGTCACGCCAGGTGGAGGGTGAACCCCCTCGTTACCAGTTGACCTATATCGCAACGCGATATATATCTTGTTGAAAGAGGATGCCGTCTGACGGGGATCGCCGTGATGTCAGCCTCAAGGAGAGGCGGCCATGTTTGTTATGACCATAATCCTCGAGTCCATCCCTCTCGTCATCGGGAGCGCGTTGATAGCTTCGCTACTGTGCTGGCTGGCATTGATCTGCGCTAGCCGGATGCACCATCAAGACTGGGCCGCATGTTTTGTTGTGGTCCTGCTGGCGATTCTCCTCCTGAGTGGCCTGACACAGAACCAGCTCGTTCGGCTAAGCGCGATCTTTGGCTTGTTCGGCGCTCTGTTGCTGTCGATTTTGACTCGCGATCGAAATGAACCCTCGGGCATGGTCAGGCGGAGAGGCGAGTGATGGGATCGCGCTGCTGGAATTATCCCGCCCTCGTCTCGCGCATTGGCGAAGAACAGCAGCCAGACCGGGCAGCCCTGCGCGTTCTCGTGCAACGCATGCGCCGGGAAGCCTTTCCTGAAAGCAGCGAGCCAGCGCTGCAAAGATGGCAAGTACGACAGGCCGTCATCGCGGCTTTAGGGCGGCGATAACGTTGCCTCGCCATTGGCGGACGAATTGACGGTTACCCGAAGCAGCCGCTCCCTCCATCTTCACTTCTCGGCGACGCTTAAGCGAGATTCAGCCGGGCTGCTGATCTGCTAGAACAGCGACAGATGGAGAATTGATGAAAAATGGGCTGGCCTACGGACCAGCCCACAAGGAGGAGTTTCTTCAGATGAAGAACCTCAGGGTCGCACCCGTACAATATGATTATCGGCTGATTCGGATTGTATAAATCCGACAAGCATCAGCATTCACCATCATTAGTTCACAGCGCCATCTAAAATATTAAAACCGCCCACTTTATATTTATCGAGGTCAGGTCGACGGTACGCAGACCATTGACGCTGAACTGCAAATCAGGCATTGGCCGCTGCGGCAGCCGAGGGACATCGGCACATGAGAGGATGCCCATGAGCCTGACGCAGGTTGATTACCATAAGTCTTTTCACAAGTTGTTCATCGAATGTCTTTCGCAACAAAGACGTCCCACAGAAGAAGAAATTGATCTGATCGCCGGAGAGATCTGGAGAAGCAGCCACGGCTGCGTGACTGGACAGCCGTGGACCGATGTCCCACGAGGCAGCGATGCACATCGGCAGATGATTAATGCGGCCCGCGCCGCGTTAGGCGCCCATGCGAAGCAACTCTGCGCATCGAACGACGAGCAGAATTTAATGACCGCGGCTTAGCCGAGCCGCATTTCGGGGTCCGGGTCGTAGGACACATGGACCACTATAAACAGCTTCCGCCACTGACCTGTTCGCAATCCATCAATCATCATTGCCGATGTGAGTACATCCACGCCGCGCAACAGAGATGCCCCGCGCCGACGTCCTGTGACCCGGGGCGAGTCCGAGAGGCTTCGGTGATCTGGATCATACGTCGGGGGCAGCGAAGCAACGATGGCGCGGTGGGATTATGTCGTTCGCTGCTACCGACGAATCTAATGGACTATCTCGCGTGATGGATAGACGACTCGCGCCCGGCGGATGCATAGTGAGGATCCCGACAGCCCCGCCTCGGCCCCCTTCTGAGGCGGGGCAAATTATCGGCAAGAGAGGCGTATCTGCCACCTGCACCGGGAAGCAGTTGAGCCGGTAATGGAGCGGATCGACAGCTTCCGGCGGGACATCAGTCAGCGACGAACGGCAAGATTGGCGCATTGCCGTCGCCGCGTATAGATGGACCTGAGCGCTGCGATGTCGGCTTTTCCAATCGAGAATTTCAAGCGGTCCTTTGCAAAAGAGCCGGCTAAGAATCCTGGCACTTCTGGGTTGTTTAACGGGTGCTACCCACTTTGGTTAGAACCGCTCTGTTGGCAACGATCGAGTCAACATCATTGAGTGCAGCTCATGCACCGGCCAGCCGGAGCCAATTCTCCACCCTCAGGCCCGGAACACGGGCGAACGCACGGACATTGACCGTTACCAGCGTCGCATCGAGCGCCAGCGCATGCGCCGCGATGACCATGTCATTCGCGCCGATCGGGGTGCCGTGTCGTTCGAGCGATGCGCGCAAAACGCCGTAGTGGCGGTCTGCGTCATCAGCCAGCGGCAGGACGGGAAGGCGTTTGAGGATACCCTCAAGCTGCGCGGTCAATCGCTCGGAGCCGCGCCGTTCGGCGCCAAAGCGCAGCTCGCTGGCGACGATAATGCTCGTGCTGACAGCCTCCGCCGGCAGCGCCGTGATCCGCGCCCCAATCACGCCCCGGGGATGCCGGACCAGGTCTGACAGGATGTCGGTGTCAAGAAGGTACATGATCAGAACGCAACGTCGTCCGCAGGCCGATCGTGGATCGCGCTATTGTCATAGGCCAAGGAGATGCCATGAACGCCGAGCGCCACGTCAAACTGTTCGAGAACGGCCGCAGCCAGGCGGTCCGCATTCCGCGTGAGTTTGAACTGCCGGGCAACGACGCGATCATGCGCAAGGAAGGCCAGCGGTTGATCATCGAACCCGCGCCTGTCCTGTCGCTGGCTGCCTATCTGGCAACCCTGCAGCCCATCGAGGAGGATTTTAGCATAGGCCAATTCGAAAGGCGAGCCATGACGCTTCAGTCCCCCGGCCCGCTTTGATCGCCGCAGGCACGGGGAGATTAGGATGGCCGCAACAACCGCCTATGCGCCCAGCTTCCGCATCAGCCGCCCGGCCGCCCCCTGCTCGGCGGCGAGGTTCCGGTTGTAGGCGAGCGGCATGCGCGGGCTTTTCCAGCGCAGCGCGTCCATGATCCCGGCGAGTTCCTCGCCGCTGACGAACAGATCCTGGTTGAGCCCCACCCGCGTCGAATGGGCGCTGATCCCCTGGAGCAGGTGCGCGAGGTCCTCCGCCGTCAGATCCGGCAGCGCGCCGCGGGCGAAGGCGCGGCGGATGATCGCGCGCCAGAGCGGCCCGATCGAGCCGGGATGCAGCGCCGCCGTCCCCACGTCATAGGCGACCCGGGCGGGCTGCGCTGGCGTCCCCTCCCCGCGGCGCCACCGCCAGTGGCCGTCCGCGTCGCGGGTGCCGACCGGCTCCCCTGGGACAGCGGGGCGCGCGCGGATCCGCCGCACCTGCACCCGGCGGAACAACGGCCCCGCCGCAATCCCCGCCGCCTCCAACCAGGCGGTGACCGCACGCACGCTGCGCGGGCTCAGGAACGCGGTTGCCCCCTCCCCTTCGGGATCGCCCTTAGAACGCGGCACTCGCAGCAGCCGCGCCTCGGGGTCGGTCGCGTCGAGAATGTGCTCCACCTGGATCGCCACCAGCTCGGAAGCGCGCAGCCCGCTATCATAGGCGGTGGACAACAGCGCCTTGTCGCGCAGCTCGGGCAGGGTGTCGCCGCAGCTGTCGAGCAACGCCCGGATATTGAGCCCGCGCGGCGCCTCGGCGACGACATCGCGGACCGGCCCCTTGAACCGCAGCGGCCGCGCCTGGGCTTGCGCGCTGCCCTGCGCCCGCTGGATCGCGCGCAGCGTGAGCTTGACCAGTTCGGCTTGGGTCGGATCCTTGAGGTCGAGCAGCTGGTGGAGCTTGGCGATCGAGGCCTTGTAGCGGGCGAGCGAGGCGGGTTTCGCCCCCTGCCCGGCGCGCGCGTCGCAATAGTCGGCCACCACTTGCGGCGTGGCGGGCAGGGCGATCCGGCCGGTGCGGCGGCACCACAGGTCGAAGGCCTCGAGGTCGCTTTTCAGCGCGCGGATCGAATGCGGGGATGAGGCCGCCTGATAAGCTTCGTTGATCACGACACGCTCGCCGACGCGCATGGCAGTCACGGCCCAGGCGAGATCGTTGGCCGATGCGCACGCGAGACCGCCGGTATCGACGGAAATCGGTGCACTCTCGTCAGACCGGGCCCTTGTTCCATCCTGCTCCGTTTAGCCCACCTTCTGAGAAGACAACAAATCCGCTTCTGTGATTGCACTTATCACGAGTGACGAAAGCCGGCGCTCATAGAAGACTTTCTGTATTCTTTCATCAGTACGAACTAATCTTCATAGCCGGGCATGGTGGTGCGGCCCCGATAGGTCTGTATCACAACTTCGTTCTCTTTTACAGCTTTGCCCCTGCGGCCCTCAAGGATTCCTTGACGCGGGTGATGGCCATTTCGAGCGGCTCCGTCTCGCCCAAAAGGATGAAGCTGCCGTTGAGCGCGAAGGTGCAATGGCCATGGACCGTGGCGACCAGTGAGCGCGCCAGGCGCGGCGCAAGATCCTTGGCTTTGCGCGGAAGGACAGCGGTTACTTCGCGGACGACGACTTCGGTGAGGCCCGCGCGCTGCCGGGCATAGTCTTCCGGCATCCGGACGCCAAGCGGCAGGCGATGATCGTAAATCGCCATCCAGATGTGGAGATTGTCCCGGGCGAAGTCGAAATAGCCTTCAACCAGCGCAGCGATGCGGTCCTCCGGATTGTCAGACAGGCGGGCCTCCAGAAAATCGGCCCAAAGATCGAAGGTGCGCGTGTTGATTGCAACAATCAGTCGGTCGTAGCTGCCGAACACATTATAGAGCGTACCGACTGAATAACCGATACGCTTGGCCACCTCCCGCGAGGAGAAATGAGCAAAGCCCACCTCCGCCATGTGGCGGTGGCCCTGCGCAACGATCATCTCGGCAAGTTCTTCGCGGCTATGGTCTGAGCGTCTTCCCATCGTTCAAAAGGATAATAAGGGAATTGAACGATGTCTAATAAATTTATTGAACAGCGTCTAATTTTACGTTAGCGACGGTTTAGATCGTCGGGCTTCAGGGGTGCGACTCATGTTTGTGACGCTCATTTTGCTGGTTTTCGGAGTGTTGCTGCTCGACATGCGCAAGCGGCTGAAGGTGGCGGAAACGCGGCTGGCGTCGCTGGAAGGGGATCCCATCCTTGCCCGTCATCCCCGCGAGCCGCAGGGCGATGCAAGCCAGAGCGGGGACCCGTCTCCTGCGCGTTCCGTTTTGGGTGAACTGCCGGAGATGGATCAGCCTACGCCCAACTCGGCTTCCCCCTTTTTTGGAAATGATGCGGGGGAGAGAGTGGTGCCGCCTGCGCGAGTGGTAGCGCGGAGGATAGAGAGTGTCGAAGCCCCGCCCCCTGCCGAAAAAGGTGGAAGCAGCCGCGCCCGTTGAACCTGCAAAAGACGCCTCCCCTCCCCCGATCGAAGCCGCCCGGCCGTCCTTTGGCTTTGAAGAGATGTTCGGGCGGCGTTTGCCGATCTGGGCCGGCGGGGGGACGCTGACGGTGGCGGGGGTGCTGCTGGTCAAATATTCGATCGATGTAGGATTGCTTTCGCCACTGGTGCGGGTCGTGCTTGGGCTGCTGTTCGGCGGGGCCTTGATCAGTGCGGCGGAAATCGCGCTGCGGCAGGAGGAGCGGGTGCGCGATGGAAGGGTGCGACAGGCGCTCGCAGGGGCTGGGCTGGCAACGCTCTATTTCAGCATATTGGCGGCGCATGGGCTCTATGGGCTGGTGGGTCCGGTGACGGCTTTTGCGGGACTGGCGGGCGTAACGGCGCTGGCCATGGGGCTGTCGTTGCGCTTTGGGGCGCCGAGTGCGTTGCTGGGGTTGGCCGGCGGTCTCGCAGCGCCCGCGCTGGTCGAGGCAGGGCAGCCCAATGTGCCGCTGCTTAGCTTCTATCTGGCGCTTGCGGTCGGAGGCCTCTCTGCTTTGTCGCGAACCCAGCGGTGGATGTGGCTGGGCGTCAGCGCGCTGATCGGCGGCGCGGGTTGGGGCGTTGCGCTGCTCGCCATGGGGGTGCTGGATTGGGCGTCCTCACTGTCGGTCGGGTTGCTGGTGCTGACGCTGGGCGTGGCCCTGCCCTTCTTCGCCTTAAGAGGCGCGCGGGCCACGGCTTTGCGCATCGGCGCGGCTGTGGTTGCCGCGGCGCAGATGGCGGCACTGGTGGCGACCGGCGGCTTTGCGTTGCTGCATTGGGGCCTATTCGGGCTGCTCTCCATCGCGCTGGTCTGGCTGGGACGTGAGGCGAGCTTGCGGCCGCTAGCGGCGGTCGGGATGGGCGTCGCGCTGATGCTGGCAGGGGTTTGGCGTGATCCGCAGATAGGGCGGTTCGCGCTGGTCTTAGCTGGCGGCGGCGCGATTTATGGTGGTGCGGCGCTCTGGCGGCTGTGGCGCGCGGGCGGCGGGCTGATCGAGGCGGGTCAGTTCGCAGGGCTGGCACTCGCTGGCTTTGCGGTAGCCTTCCTGCATTTTTACCGTGCGGGGCTGGATCAGACGTTTGCCGGGCTGGCGCTGGGAGCGGCGGTTTTGCCCGCGGGGGCTCTGGTGTCGGGATGGCGAAGGCCGCGAGACGATGCGCGCTTTGTGACGCTGGCGACGGCGGCGGGGCTGCTGCTGGTCGTGGCCGGGGCGTTGGGGCTGCCGGGCTGGGCTTTCGCGGCGGTCATCGCGGCCGTGGCGGCTGGCTTGCTGACGCTGGGGGAGAAAGCCGGGGACCGGCGGGTGGAATATAGCGGCTGGGGCTTTGCTTTCGCCGCGCTGGTGGCTGTGGCGGGGTCGGATGATGTCGTGCGGCTGTGGGGCGAGGGGGCGGCGGGCATGCCGCTGCGCTGGATCGCGGTTGCGGCGACGGCGGGACTGTTCGCTTGGCGGGCGATATTTGCGGAAGGGCGTATGGTGGCGCAGGGCGTGGCGGTGCTGCTGGCTTATGGGGCAATGACGCAGGTCGTGCCATCGATCTGGGTGCCGGTGGGAGCCGCTCTGCTGCTCGCTTTGGTGGCGGAGGGCGCGCGGCGGTTGCAAGCTGGGCGGATGTTGGCCGGGCTCGGAGTGGCGGCGGCGCTTGTAGGGCTCTGGGCACTGTGGCCGCTCGCCATCTGGCTTGTCCATGCGCTTTTCTCGCTGCTGGGCGAACCGGTTCTGGTGCGGGATTTGCCCGCGCTGGGCGAGAGCGTGCGGCGGTTGGCGGTGCCGGCCGGGCTGCTCGGAGTGGCCTTGTGGCGCGCTGGGGCTGTTTTGGGACCCTGGGAGAGGCGCGCGGGCTGGGGGCTGGCTGGGATGCTTGGCGTAGTCGCTGCGCACGTCGCTTATAAGCAAGTTTTCGGGCTGACGAATGTGGCGGACGTGACGCGCCTAGCTTTTGCAGAGCGGACGGTTTGGCAGGGATTGCTGATTGGCGCCGGCTTAGGGCTTTGGCGGGTTGGGCGGAAGGTCGCGATGCCTCTGACTGCGGCGGGATTGGCGCATCTGCTGATCTACACGATGCTGCTGCATAACCCGCTGTGGTTCCCCCAGACGGTGGGCGCCTGGCCTGTGATGAATCTGTTGCTTCCCGCTTCTGCCTTGGCTTTTGGGGCGCTTTGGCTGATCGAAAAGATGGGGCCGGAATGGAGCTGGACGCGGCGGCCTGTCGACATGGCGCGGATGGTGCTGATGGCGCTATTTGCGCTGGCAACCTTGCGGCAAATGTTCGTGGGGTCGATGTTGACGGTGCCCGGCCTCAGCCAGGCAGAAGACATATTGCGTTCCGTCTTGGCTCTCGGGATGGCGATCGGGTTCCTCCTCTGGGGTATCCATCGGCGGGCGAAGGATTGGCGTATGGCATCCCTGCTGCTGATGCTGGCGGCGGTAGCCAAAGTGTTCCTGCTGGACGCGTCGGGGCTTTCCGGGCTGCTCCGGATCGGGTCGTTCCTGGCGCTGGGCTTCAGCCTGATCGGTATCGGCTGGCTCTATAATCGCGTACTGCGCGAGCCGCTTAATGACTCAACCAGAATTGCCGCATAATGCGTGAAGGACGGGGGTAAGAAGATGTCCGCACCTGATCTGTCTTTGCTGGGTAAACGCCGTTTCGCGCCGCTATTCGTGGTGCAGTTTCTAGGTGCGTTCAACGACAATCTGTTGAAGTTCGCGCTGCTGTTCCTCGCCAATTTCGGCCTCTATCGCGCCGAACCGGACAAGGCGGAGATGCTGGCGACCATCGCCACGGGCCTGTTCATCCTACCCTATTTCCTCTTTTCCGCGCTGGCCGGGCAACTCGCCGATGCGTGGGACAAGGCGAAGCTGGTGCGCGCGGTCAAGGCGGCGGAGGTCGTCATCATGAGCCTTGCCGTCACCGGATTTTGGTTGCAGTCCGTGCCGCTGCTGCTGTCCTGCCTGTTCCTGATGGGGCTGCATTCGACTATCTTCGGGCCGGTCAAATTCTCAATCCTGCCGCAGCATCTTGCGCCGCATGAGATTATGGGCGGAACCGGGCTGATCGAGGCGGGCACCTTCCTCGCGATCTTGAGCGGACAGTTGCTGGCGGGTGTCATTCCGCCGTGGAAAGCCGGCGTGGTGGCGGTGGGCATCGCAACCTTCGGCTTTTTCGTCAGCCTCACCGTGCCGTCCGCGCCGACCGTGGTGCCGGGCCTGCGGATCGAGCGCAATGTCTTCAAAAGCACCTGGCATATCCTGAAGGCCGCGCGGCATGGACGAGGCGTGTGGCTGTCGATCCTCGGCATCAGCTGGTTCTTCGCCGTGGGCGCAGTGCTGCTGGCCGAATTCGCGCCGCTGGTGAGCGGGGTGTTGAAGGCCAAGCAGGAGGTTGCGACCTTATTCCTGCTGATTTTCTCTGTCAGCGTGGCGCTAGGGTCGATGCTGGTAAACCGGCTGCTGGGCGGGCAGGTGTCCGCGCGCTTCGTGCCAGTGTCGGCGCTGGTTCTGGCCGGGTGCATGATCGATTTATGGCTGTCGACCAGTGGCTATGTGCCGGTGCATCGGGGTTCAGGGATTGCGGAGTTCGTCGGCTCGCCGGGGAGCGTGCGGATCATGCTCGATCTGGTTGGCATCGCCTTTGCCGGCGGCATGTTCATCGTGCCCCTTTATGCCATTCTCCAGACGCATAGCCGGCGTGAGGAGCGGTCCCGGACCATTGCAGCCAACAATATTGTCAATGCGGCGACCACCGTGGCGGTCGTGAGCGTCGTCACTGCGATGCTGGCGCGGGGCGAAAGCGTGCCGGGCGTGATCGGGGTGATGGGCTTTGCGACTTTGGTGGTGGCGCTGATTTCCTGCTGGCTGCTGCCCGAGACGGTGATCAAGGCTATCGTGCGCGGCCTGCTGCGGCTCTGTTATCGGGTCGAGGTGCTGGGGTCCGAGAATATGCCCGCCGCTGGCGAACCGGCCGTGGTGGTCGTGAACCATGTCTCCTTCCTCGACGGGCTGCTGCTGGCCGCTTTCCTGCCGGGCAAGCCGACCTTCGCCGTCCATACGCGCATCGCCCGAGCCTGGTGGATAAAGCCCTTCCTGCCGCTCTTCGATGCCTTTCCAGTCGATCCCACCAACCCGCTGTCGGCCAAGGCGATGGTGAAGGCAGTGCGCGAGGGGCGGACCCTGGTGATCTTCCCGGAAGGGCGGATCACCGTCACGGGCGCGCTGATGAAAGTGTTCGACGGCCCCGGCATGGTCGCGGACAAGGCCGATGCGCCGATCATCCCGGTGCGGATCGACGGGGCGCAGTTCACACCCTTTTCGCGGCTGAAGGGCAAGGTCAGGCTGCGGCGTTTTCCCAAGATCACGCTCACCGTGCTGCCGCCGCGCCGCTTCACCATAGAAGGTGAGATGACGGCGCGGGCGCGGCGCGCGATTGCCGGGCGGCGGCTCTATGACCAAATGAGCCAGATGATGTTCGCTACCTCGGACACGGATCGCACCTTGTTCGAGGCGCTGCTGGAGGCGCAGCATATCCATGGGCGAGGCTCGGCCGTCGTTGAGGATGTGAAGCGCGAGCCCTTAAGTTACGGGCGGTTGGTGACGGGCGCGCTGGTGTTGGGCCGAGCCCTCAACCGTTCGACCAAGCCGCGCGAGGTGGTCGGCGTGCTGATGCCAAATGTGGCGGGAGTGGCTGTGGCCTTCTTCGCATTGCAGGCGGGTGGGCGCGTGCCTGCCATGTTGAACTTCACTGCCGGGCTAGCGAACCTGAAGGCCGCCTGCACCGCCGCGCAGGTCAGGACGATCATCACCGCGCGGGCCTTCGTCGATCAGGGGAAGCTGAGCGATGTCGTGGCGGGACTCGAGGCCGAGGGGATTGGCTTCCTCTGGCTGGAGGATGTGGCGGCGGGGATTGGCGCCGGGGCGAAGCTGCGCGGCCTCGTCGCGAGCCGCTTTGCCGGGCGGGTGCACAAAAGGCTGAAAGTTTCGCCTGAAGATGCTGCGGTCATTCTCTTCACAAGCGGGTCGGAAGGGCTGCCAAAGGGGGTGGTGCTGACCCATCGCAACCTCTTGTCCAACTGCCGCCAGCTTGCGGCGCGGATCGATTTCAATTCGGCCGATGTGGTGCTGAATGCCCTGCCGGTGTTCCACAGTTTCGGGCTGACGGGGGGCACGCTGCTGCCGATCTTCCATGGGGTGAAGACCTTGCTTTACCCCAGCCCACTCCATTACCGGATCGTGCCCGCGCTCGCCTATGACGCCAATGCCACGATACTGTTCGGGACGGACACTTTCCTCTCGGGCTATGCGCGGATGGCGCATGGCTATGACTTTTACTCGCTACGCTACATCTTTGCCGGCGCCGAGCGAGTGCGGGACGAGACGCGGAAAATCTATGCCGAGAAATTCGGGCTGCGCATCCTAGAGGGCTATGGCGCAACGGAAGCCGGGCCGGTGATCGCAGTCAATACGCCGATGCATTTCCGCGCCGGGTCGGTCGGACGGCTGCTACCGGCGATCGAGGCGCGGCTGGACGATGTGCCGGGGATCAGCGAGGGGGGGCGGCTCTCGATCCGGGGGCCGAATATCATGGCAGGCTATATGAAGGCCGATGCGCCCGGCGTGCTGCAACCGCCGGAGGGGGGCTGGCACGACACTGGCGACATCGTAACTCTCGACGATCAGGGCTTTGTGACTATCCGGGGTCGGGCGAAGCGATTTGCCAAGATCGGGGGCGAGATGGTTTCGCTGCCCGCCGTAGAGGGCTATGCCTCGGCGCTGTGGCCGGAGGCGGAGCATGCGGTAGTGACGCGGCCCGATGCGCGTAAGGGCGAGCAGTTGGTGCTGTTCACGACTGCAAAGGATGCCAAGGCGGCGGCGCTGGTGGCGTGGGGAAAGATCAATGGCGTAACGGAGTTGGCCCTGCCACGCGAGATCCGAATACTGGACGCGTTGCCACTGCTGGGAACGGGGAAGATCGACTATGCGCTCATCACGCAGTTCGCGATGGCATAACTACAATCTGCGTATTGCGGCCATGTACCGCGATAGTGAACGAACGGCAAAATCTGGAATAGAATTTTCAAACTAATCGTCTGCAAAGGGTCCGGCGATGGCGTTAGGTCCGGTGCAGGTCCAGAAAGATGCCGTGCCCAATATCTGCATCCTCAATGCGGGTGATGACAGCTTGGAAGAATGCCATGACCGGTCTATATATGATCGGTGAGAATTTAATCTACTTCATTTGCAACAGAGCAGTGTCGTGTTTCGGATTATCGACACGAAAACTATTAATGAACGGCAGATTATTTACTCTGGCTATATGCGCGATGGCATTTGCGCGACCGCCCCGGTCAATCCGACAGTGGCTGCAATTACCGGAGTGTGCTGCGGGTGAGATCGTGCAGCAACCCAGCGCCGGGCGACAACAGCACGAAACCCTATGTGGCAGTGTTCACATCGCGAGAAAACCGGATCGTCAGCGAGTTGCGCGTTCCGGCTTCCCAACATCCTAAGCCGCGATAGAGCCTGCGTCAGAGCAGATGCGGCGTCAAAATTCAGGGGTTGCTGAGGCTATTCAATGGCCTCAGCAACTTAATATCCCTCAATATTCGAAGGATAATTCGAGTCCATAGGTGCGCGGGTCACCAAAGATCGCACTTGGCAAGCCGCCATTGAAGTGGGCGATATAATATTCCTTGTCGGCCAGATTTTTGCCAAAGGCCGAAAGGCGCCAGTTGCCAAAGCCCACCGGAATATCTGAGAGCGTGAGACGGGCGTTCAGCAGGCCATAGTCTCCAATCACATAGCGTGGATCGGCCGTGGAAGTCGAAGCTTTGCTCTTCATAAAATAGTCGATATTTGCTGTGAGGACGCCGATTGTTGTTTCCGGAAAACGATATTCAAGAGACGTCGTCAGTGTATGCTTCGGCGCTTCTACAAAGGTATAGCGGAATGTGATGTCGTTGCCTGACTGATCAAGGATCTCCTGGAACTGAGCGTCGAGATACGCATAGCTGACCGATAGCGTCAGGGCATCGATCGGCTTGGCGATCACATCCAGTTCAAAGCCTTGGATTCGAGCCTTCCCCGCGTTGAACACATCCGTGATCGCTACGTTCGACGGATCGGATTGGATGTTGGTTTGAATATCCCTGTAGTTTGACCGGAACAAGGCGAGATTGGTTTGCAAATGATTGTCGAGCCAGCTCGACTTTATACCCAGTTCGAATGAAGCCAGGGTTTCGGGTCCAAAGCCTTCATTGAAGCGCGCAACGCTGCTGGCCCGGATATTATAGCCACCGGTCTTATAGCCCCGCGCATATTTCGCGTAGATGTTGATCTGGGCATTGGCGCTATAGCCTATCACGAAACTGGGGCTAAGGTTCGAGAAGTGATTGTTTCCCATGCCGTGAGGTAGAACGGTTGGAGAACCGGTTGCCGGCACGATGCTTTGGTCGAGCGTTGCCTCGCGCTCGTCACGAGACCAGCGTAGGCCTCCAGTCAGGTAAAGCCCCTCCGCAAAAGCCGGACGAAAGGTTGCTTGGCCATAGAGCGCATAGGCGCGGTTGTGGATCGTAGCGACACGATCCATGCGAGGACGGCCGGTGATCGCCGAATAATCAGCGCTTTCTCCATTTTCGTCGAAATAATAAGCACCAAGTACATAGTCGAGCCGACGGTCAAGAGCGGAACCGACGAGCTGCACTTCTTCGCTCCACTGGTCCTGCTTTTGGTCGAAGCCGGTTAGGATCAAAGGGAACGGCCCTACCACGCCGGTCAGATAATTTTGATTGGTGATGCTGGACAATTTCCGGTAGCCGGTGAGCGACTTCAACGTCACGTCGTCAGCCACTTCCCAGCTGATCGTAAGATTATGCCCTTGCGAGGTCGCGTCGTTCGGCATGAGGTTGCGCACCAAGGGAGAGCCTGCCGTCGGCCGATCCGCCATGCGCGGGTAGAAAGGCGCCGCGACCATGAAGACAGGCGTGTCGTTGATGTCGGAACGATCATAGGTGTAGCGCAACTGCAGCGCATCTGTCGGCTGCCACAATATTGCCGCGCGATAGGCATCGCGCCGCTGATCGCCCCAGCGCGCAACGCCCGTGCCGGAATTATCGACGAAGCCATCCTTTTGGCTGTGCAGGTAGCCCAGTTCCACCGCGAACCGGTCACCAACCGGGATATTGACCCGCGTCCGGGACCGGAACTGGTCGTAATTGCCGATGGCGAGGGTTTGCTTGGCGGAAAATTCGCCCAGTTCCGGTGCGCGCGTGATGTAGTTGATGGCGCCGCCCGTCGCGTTTCGGCCATAGAGCGAGCCCTGCGGGCCGCGCAGCACCTCTATCCGTTCGACCTCGGCCACTTCGGCGGAAAGACCCTGGTTCCGGGCGATGTAGATGCCGTCCAGATAGACCGCGACGCTAGGATCAACCGTGATTTGATCGTGATTATTTCCGATGCCGCGAATGAATACGCGAGCCGTCGTGGCGCTGTTCGGATGGGGCGTCACCGCAAGGCTGGGGACTAGCGTCCGTAGGTCGGTGATGTCGGCGATCCCCTTCTTTTCGATGTCGGCACCCGTCATGGCCATCATCGAAATTGGGGTCTTCTGAAGAGACTCGGACCGCTTCTGTGCGGTGACGACGATTTCCTCGATGCCACCGTTAACCGCCGAAGTGCCGTCCTGGGCAAATGCGGGGGACGCGCAGCTTAGCAGACACAATGCCAGTGCCTGGCGGGATATGATGTTGTTCATGATGTTTCTCCCATGTCGGCGCCTTTCTAGCGCCATTTTGTACGATGCTGTTTCGTACTATTCAGCGTATGACGAGGTTGATCGGAGTGCCCGTCAGATCGAGCGCGTTGAAAATCTGATGCAGCACTCGCGAGCCTTCGCCCGAGAGTGCGCCCGCTTTCACCAGCGCTTCGACCGATTGGCTGCCGGAAACGAGATCACCCAAGGCGCTGCGGCCCAGTTTCACGATAGGCGCTACCCCAGCTTGGCCCCGGTGAAATTTCAAGGTGCTGTTTCGCAGTTCGAGCAGCCATGGCTCGCCTTCACCATCGACGACCAGCGTGACGGCCCGGTCAGCAGCACCCGCCCGCTTGGGATCGACCTTGTAACGGATCTGCTCAAGCATCAGGGCGACTGGCATTTTCCGGATATTATCGGGGTTCATGTAACGCGCGGTCAGGCCCGCCTGCTGGAGCTTTCCTTCCAGTTCAAGCGCACCCATGAGGTAGAAGCCGCGGCGATTGCTATTATAGGTGGCATAGCCCAGCTTCCGGAAAGCGGCCGCCTTCAGGCGGCGCGCCTCCATATCCTGATGGGCGATCGCGATCAGCAGCGTGGCAAGTTCCGCCGCCCATTGCGCGTCGCCCTGTGTGAACGCGCGCTCCGCCGCGGCGAGCACAGGCGCACGACCGCCCATCAGCGCTACTTCGCGGCGGGCGCGCTCAACACGCGGCGTGGGCGCTAGGTCGGTCGCATCGCCGGAGAACCAGCTGATATAACCGACATAATAGCTGCGCGCGGCATCTGCTGCGGCGCCATAATATTCAGTCGTATAGGGCTCTGAACGCAGCCATTCGGGCAGCGGTCCCAACGCATCAGGCAGTTCATTTTGCGTAATGCCCTTGTTGATCAGCCGGATCGTCTGGTCATGCGTATATTGGATTACGTCCTCATAGCGCGTCAGCAGAGCCTTGATCTGCGCCGCTCCCTCAACGACAGGGCCGTGCATCGGCACCATCCAGGCAGCGTTATAGCGCTCCATCCGGCGCAGTGCCTCGATCCAGCGATTGGCATCGCGCATTTTGGTGCCGCGCATCGAGTGGAGATTGGGGAAAGTGGGGCCCTGCACCTCGTCGCCTGAGATCAGCACCTGATAGTCGGGAAGCCATGCCGCGATGTGCGAGGCCGCTTCGCCGCCACTGTGAAACAGGTGCAGCTTCACCCCAGCGATTTCGATATCCCGCGCGCCATCCACATCCACGAATTGGGTGGGCGGAATATAAGCGGATTCATTCTTTCCCGGCGTGTTCAGCCCGCCGCAGCAGCCGACATGGAAATCTTCGGCTTCTTTTCCAGCCAAGCTGAAGCCGTACATATAGGCGGCGCGGGTCGCCACGATGGGCAGCGTCGCAATGCCTTCATCCGAAAGCTCCTTCAGGAAATTGGCTGCGGCGAAGATCGGGACCTTGCCATTGGCGACATCGGCTGGCGGGACGAACACGGCCGCGCCATTCACATGATCCGGATGATGGTGGGTATAAATAATGGCCTTAATTGGCTTGGTCGAGATCTGCGCTCTTATCTTCGCCAGGGCTGCCGTCGCGACATCGCGGTTCATGCCGGTATCAAGGACGATCAAGCCGTCGCTGCCTTCGACAACGACGATGTTCATGCCCTGAAATTCGATCTGCCAAACCGGCGTCTTCCCCACATGAGTGACGCGTTCCTGAAAGAGCTGAGCGTGCGCCGTGTAATTGGAGGGTGCCGCAAAAGGCACATCCAGGTCGGGAGCATGAGCCAAAGCCGGGGCGGACGCGCGCATCAGCAGAAGTGCGGTCAGATAGCGCACCATTCTCTCCTACATGATTTTGTTCGTTTCCGGCGCTTGTAGTGTACGAAACTCTTCCGTACAAGATGCTAAAGGACACGGAGTGGAAGAGTGATGCGAAAAGGGTCTGCCCCCTATTATCTAGCTGGGTTTCTCGCACTTATGCTCGGGAGCGCTGCGCCGCTAGCGGCGCAGACCGTGCTGCCGCGAGCGCCCGAACCCTTCGGGGGAGCAATCGGGCAGACCTATGCCGATTCGACCGCCGCCTTTCCCAAGCCCGTCACGGCGCCTGCGGGCGCGCCCAATGTGCTGCTGATCCTGACGGACGATGTTGGGTTCGGCGCGGCTTCTACTTTCGGAGGGCCGATCCCGACGCCCAATCTTGATCGGCTGGCCGCGCGCGGCCTTGTCTATAACCGCTTCCACACCACCGCCATGTGTTCGCCCACGCGCGCCGCGCTGCTGACCGGGCGAAATCATCATGCTGTGGGCAACGGCATCGTCGCCAATTTATCGACGGGCTTCCCCGGCTATTCCAATATATTGCCGAAAACCGCCGCGACGATGGCGGAAGTGCTGCGCCAAAATGGCTACAATACCGCGATGGTCGGCAAGCATCATAATGCGCCCGAAGCCGACGTCTCGCCCGCCGGACCCTTCGACATGTGGCCGACCGGACTAGGCTTTGAACATTTCTATGGTTTCATGTCAGCGGAGACCAATCAATTCTCGCCGGCTCTTTATCGCGGCACCACCCCCATCGATACGCTGAAGGAAGGAGTGCTCGACAAGGCGCTTGCCGATGAGGCCATTCAATGGATCCACAACCAGAAAGCAGCCGCGCCCGACAAGCCTTTCTTCCTTTATTATGCCACCGGCTCAGCGCATGCGCCGTTACAGGCGCCGGGGGATTGGATCGCCAAGTTCAAGGGCCATTTCGACAAGGGATGGGACGCGGTGCGTACACAGACCGTAAGCCGCCAGAAACGGCTCGGCATCATTCCCTCCGGCACCAAGGACACGCAGCGGCCGGAGGGCTTGGCGGCGTGGGGCGCACTCACGCTGGACCAGCGCCGGATCAATGCGCGCTTCATGGAAGTCTATGCAGCGATGCTCGCCTATCAGGACGCGCAGATCGGCCGGGTCCTCGATGAACTCGATCGGATGGGTGAGAGCGGCAACACGCTCGTCATGTTCATCGAAGGCGATAATGGCGCTGCCGCCGAAGGGGGCGACAATGGCAGTTCCAACCCGATGTCCGCCTTTGCCAATGCCATGCAGGAGGATGACAAGGCGCTGCTCGCCAATCTGGACAAGATCGGCGGTCCTGATGCGGTCGGCAATTGGGGCTATGGCTGGGCCTGGGCCACGAACGCACCGTTCCGCTGGTTCAAGCAATATGCCTCCCACCTTGGCGGTACGCGCAATGGACTGGTCGTGTCCTGGCCCGACCAGATCAAGGCACGCGGCGTCCGTTCCCAATTCACCCATGTCATCGACGTGATGCCGACGATTTTGGAAGCGGCTGGCCTTAAGGCTCCCGACAGTGTCAATGGCGTCGCACAACAGCGGATCGACGGCGTCAGTTTCGCCTACAGCTTCGCCGCGCCCAAGGCGCCCGAGCGGCATGACACCCAATATTTCGAGATGATGGGCAACCACGCCATCTATCATCAGGGCTGGCTGGCCAGCACCACGCCGGTGAACCTGCCATGGAAACGCGGCGACGGGTCGGTTCTGCCGAACCAATATAAGTGGGAGCTATACGACCTGCGCAAGGACTTTTCCCAAGCGCACGATCTGGCGGCCATGCAGGGCGCGAAGTTGAAGGAGATGCAGGCACTCTTCCGGAAAGAGGCGGAGCGAAACCAGGTTTTCCCACTTGACGACCGGATGACGCTTGCCAGGTTCCAGGCGGCCGAAAGCCAGCGGCCGCATCGCTCGACCTACAGCTATTGGGGAGCGGGCATCAGCATCCCATCGGTCAATGCCGCTCCGCTGCTGGCGCGCAGTTTCCGTATCACTGCCGATATCGAGGTGGCGAAGGAGCCCGCGACTGGCGTCCTGGTTGCGCTGGGGAGCAAGTTTGGCGGTTGGAGCTTCTATTTGAAAGAGGGCCGGCCCGTCGCCCTGATGGCGGCATCGCAACTCACTGGCGACGAGTCGCAGGTCGCGGCGACGCAACCGATCGCATCGGGACGCAGTCGCATGGTCTTTGACTTCCACTATGACGGGGGCGTGAACGCCGGAGGCGAAATGATCATCTCTGTCAATGGCGACAAGATTGCGCAGGGCCGCATTAGGCGGACCATCTCTAAGCTGCCGGAGATGAGTGACACGTTGGACATCGGTTTTGATGCCGACACGCCGGTCACTTCCGATTATGGGGATGAAGGCCATTTCCCTGGCCGGATCGGAAAGGTCGATATATCGGTCGGCAAGCCTGGCGCTGCTGGCAAAGCGCCCTGAGAAGCCGGGTCCCGATGTTTGCGGTCGCGGGCCGCAGGCATTGGGAGGTGCTTTTCGGCTTTACCCGTTGACGTCGCACCCCGTCCGGCCGCTAAGGTAAGCCCGCATGGTCGAAATCACCTCTCCCCCCATTTCCGCCGAACGCGACAACAGGACGCAAATCCTGAATGCGGCGGGCGAAGTTTTCTTAACTGAGGGCTTTGAGCGAACGAGCGTCGATAGGATCGCCGCTGTGGCGCATATGAGCAAGCAGAGCATTTACGAGCTTTACCCCAGCAAGCTCGCCTTGTTCGAAGCTGCCGTCCGGAACAAGTTGAACGGCGCGTGGCTCAATCTCTCCACCATCGATGGCGGCGCGAGTGCAGAGGACACGCTCGCCCGCTATGCGTTGCGCCTTTTTGAGGGTTTTGCCGAGCCAGTGAATTTCGGCCTGTTCCGCGCTAATATCGCGGCGGCGAACCACGTGCCGGACCTGGCAGCGGAACTGCATGAAAAGCGCTTGGCCGCGTCCCAGCCTCTCGCCGATTATCTTGAGACGCTGATCGATAAGGCGATGATAGTGCCATGCGACCCGCACGCCATGGCCATCCGTTTCGGGGGCATCGCAGTGGAGGGCGCGCGTTATTTTCTAGGCACCCCCTTGCCCGGCAAGGCTGCCCAGAAACGCGTCGTAGCTCATGCCGTTCATCTCTTCCTGGATGGCTACCGCAGCATTGCGGATGTGGATCGAGTTAAGGCTGCGCCTCCGCTGATTGAACCGCCTGTCCGCGAAGGCGTAACGGCGCTGCGCCTGCCGGCAGAAAAGCTCCTGGCATTGGTGGATGCGGCGACCAGCGAATTTCTCGAATATGGCTATCGCCGTGCGAGCATCGACCGGATCGCAGCGGCGGTTCGGGTCAGCAAGGCGACCATATATCGCCAGTTCGGCAACAAGGAAAATCTGCTCCGCTATATCGTTCAACGCGACATTTTCGAAGCCAGCCGGCGGCCGCTTGGACAGCGTCCCACCAGCACGGACCCGGAAACCGGGCTGATTGTCTTGGCGCGGGAAGCATTGGATCGCCATCTGGAACCTGACAATATCCGCATGCATAGGTTACTGGTCGTGGAAGCCGATTTCATCCCCGATCTTGCTCAGCTATTCTATGAAGGCCGCGTGCGCCGCCTGGGCGAGGCGTTAGAAAATCAACTGAACACATTGGGCCTGCCGCGCCCGAGCCATTCTGCGACGCGCATCTTCTACACACTTGCGACATTTGCCGTGCGCTTCTTCACAGCGACCACGCCGCCTGTGGCAGAAGATCGGGAGATCTATGCCAGAGAATGCGCCTCCTTGTTTCTACACGGGTTGCGGACGGACAACGGCCGTTACTTGTGAGGATTATTCTGTACCTCCAGCGTCAGCCTTTGGTTAAGCAAGGCATAATCCAGCGGCGAATGATCGCGGAAATGCGAGCGGCGGATGACGCTCAATAGCGCTATGTTCAAACTCCCTGAACCCACGCCCGCCAAAAACCCTAATGACAGGGTCTTTGGCGGCAAGGTCGTGCCTGTCGATACAGGCCTTCGCTCAACAACCGACCATCTCCTCCTTCGATTGTTTCCATCGATCGGCCAGCTATGGCGCGCGCAAGGAACTGACAACGTGGGGAGTTGATCCACTCCTACACTAAACGCCTCAGTTTAACCAGCAGACGATATCGGCCGCATGAGTTCAATACGAACGCCATCCGGGTCCGCGCCGTGCATTAACTCGATCATCGGGGTTGTCACATGGGCCTCTTCAACGAAATAGCCACCGCGCTCTGCAAGCTCGGCCGCCGTCGTGGCAGGATCGTCATCCCAGAAGGCGATATGGGTGAGACCGAAACGGTTAAGCGGTTGGCGTTCGCGTGATCCGAAGCTAGCGGGCTCAAGCACCTTCAGCAGTTCGATCGTGTTGCCCCCCGCATCGCGCACCATCTGCGCGCGCAGTTTGATGCCTGGGACTTCGTTGATGACGCCTAACCAGTCAAAGCCCTGATCAAGGACATAATTTTCTGCGGGAGTGAAGCCAAGCGCTTCATAATAGTTGAGCGAGGCGTCGATATCTTCCACGCAGATACCGCTGTGGGAGAAGCGCTCGGCCTCGCCGGGCGATTTCATCAGTTCGACACGCACGCCGTCCGGGTCGGTGCAGTAGAGCATGGTAGTATCATTGGCGGCGAAGTAAGCGCGGGTTTCTTCATAAATCGTGCCACCTGCTTTCGCGATCCGTGCGGCCCAGGCGTCAATGTCATCCACATAGAATGAAATGTGTACCAAGCCATATTGAAGGGTGGACCGTTTCTCACGCGGCCCCGTCGCCGGCGGCTCGAGAAACTGCAGCAATTCGATCACCGGGCCGTCCTGGCGTTTGAGCATCACCGCCCGCAGCTGAACGCCAGGAATTTGCATGGTCTTCGCCATATCGGGGCCTTCGATAACCCCATGATCCTGATAAGGCTCGAAGCCGAGTGCGTCCCGATAGAAGCGTTCCGACGCCGCGATATCGTTCACGCAGATCCCGCGATGTGACAGTCTGACCATTGGCCTCTCCTTCATTATAGCTATTGTCGCTTAACCTATCCCGCTGGAACGGGTGATCCACGCTCGCTGCGGCCTTGTTTGTGACAATGTCGGAAGCGCCGGCAGTTATAATATTCGCCTTGCCGACGAGCGATCTCCTCGATTCCCTCCGTCCGGTGCCGTGATGTTATCAGTTGCGTGGACTGCGGCTTGATTACAAATCTGCTGAGGCCGTACCTCGTCTAAATGAAGTACCGCGCGACGCACAGCTGGAATGCGAGCGTTCCGAAATGACAGAGTTAGCAACATTCCATCCCTTCGTCGATATGATGAAATAGACCCTCACCGGGAAAGAACCGCCCATTGGATCTGTTTAGCTCTCCTAATATTTGAAAGAGGGGCACCGTGCTGGGGACGCCCCCTGTCCTGCTAGTCCTCAAGAAACGGAGCCAAGGCAGGGCCAATTTCGCCGTGCGCTCGATACCAGTCGCACTGATTTTGGGCGCCCCTTACGTCATCGATCCGCGAAGGTTATCGCAGACCCTCGGCGTTCTGGGACGCGCGAGTTCCGAGAGCACACTGGGGAATTCTTTGAGCCTGTCGCGATGTCGGCGAGCCGCCGTGGCTTATCGAAACTATGGCCCCGCGTGCGACGCCACCCTTCCTGCGATAAGTCCGCTGTTCGCTTGTGAAGCGGACAGTTGCGCTGAGCTTGCCGGCCCTGCGCCTGGAAAACCGTAGAAGAAACCCTGTGCCTGCGGACAACCTTCTTCCTGGACCATTCGGCGCTGTGTATCTGTTTCGACCCCTTCAGCGACAACCGGCAAAGCAAGGCTTTTGCCGATCCCGACGATCGCGCGGATGATCGAGCGGGCCGCCTCGTCGTCCTCCATCGTCTGTATGAAGCTCCGATCGATCTTGATCTTGTCGAAGGGAAAGCTCTGGAGATTGCTCAGCGAGGAATAGCCCGTGCCGAAATCGTCCATGACCACCCGCACGCCTCGCTCTTTCAGGGCGTGAAGGACCCGAATGGTTTGGTCCCGATCCTTCATCAGTGCGGTCTCGGTGATCTCCAGTTCGAGACGATCAGGCGCTAGCCCGGCGTCCATCAGTGCAGAGGTTACCGTCTCCTCCAATGTCGCCACTTGGAACTGCACTGCTGAAATGTTCACCGCCAGGGTGAGCGGTTCCACCCAGAGCGCTGCTTCCCGACAGGCACGGCGCAGGACCCAGTCGCCGATGGGAAGGATCGCTCCTGTGTCCTCGGCAATGGGGATGAACTCGTCCGGTGGCACCTCGCCACGATCTGGGTGGGTCCAGCGCAACAGGGCTTCATAGCCGGAGACCTTACCGTCTACGGTTGTGACCAGTGGCTGATAGACCAAATATAGCTGGTTGCGCGTGATAGCGTGACGCAGGTCGCTTTCCAGCTGCCGCCGTTGCCTCGCTTCCAGGTCCATCTGTGCGTCGAAGAAGGCAGCGACCCCCCTGCCGGATGTCTTGGCGCGATAGAGGGCGATGTCGGCAGCATGATGCAGCGCCGCGGCATCGGCTCCGTCCTGTGGGAAAACCGCCACACCAATGCTGATGCCAACGGCAGTCGGGTCCATGGCGGGGTTCATCTCTTCTCGAAAGATTTCCAGTATGCGATGGGCGAGCACCCGAGCGCCATCAGGCTGCGCCGAACCAACCTGGAGAATGACAAACTCATCGCCGCCCATGCGCGCGACCGTGTCGGCACCACGAACGCAGCGCTTCAGCATGAAGGCGACCCGCTCGAGTATCCGGTCGCCTTCCCCATGGCCGAAAATATCATTGATTGCTTTGAAGCGGTCGAGGTCAAGCGCTAGCAGCGCCAGAGGCTCACCAGTGCGCTTGGACAATGCGAGGGCATGTTCTAACCGTTCCTGTAGCAGGGTTCGATTAGGTAACCCCGTCAGACCATCATGCCGTGCCAGATGTTCGATTTGCCGCTGCGCTGCCTTCGTTTCCGTCAGATCACGGACAGCCAGAACCTGAGAGTCGGTGCCGAAATTAAACTGCATGGAAACAATGCCTTGCGATCCGCCTCGTGATGAGTTGAATCGAGGCGACGAAGAGCCAGGCGGTCGCGGATGCGATGGTCTGTTCGAAGTCTTTGGCAAGGCGGCGGTTTCGGTTGAGCCATGCAAGAGTTCGCTCGACAACCCAGCGTCTTGGCAGGACTTCGAAGCCGCTGGCAGCGTCCGAGCGTTTGATGATCTCTACCGTCCATTGCCCGATGCGCTTCAAGGCATCTCTGAGCTTGCTACCCGAATAGCCTCCGTCGGCAAACACGTGGCGTAGCCAGGGGAAGCGTCCCAAGATCTCTGCGAGCACCAGCGGTGCGCCATCACGATCCTGAATATCGGCGGTGTGAATGACGGCATGGACCAGATGTCCTTCGGTATCGGTGAGGATATGCCGCTTGCGCCCTTTCACTTTCTTGCCTGCATCGTAGCCCCGTGGGCCGCCGGATTCTGTGGTTTTCACCGACTGGCTATCGATCACACCAGCGCTGGGAGACGCCTCCCGGCCGCTGGTCTCGCGCGCCAGCATCAAGAGGGCGTGATTGATGTTCAGCCATAGCCCGGTGTCACGCCACAGCGTGAACCAGCGCCGGACGGTTGATGTGGGCGGGAAGCAAGGCGGCAGCATGCGCCAAGGCAGACCGCCGCGCAGCAGATAGAGGATCGCTTCGACAATACGCCGCATTGCCCACTTCCGTGGTCGGCCCACTTTCGATGCCGGGGGAAAGAACCGCTTCAGGATCTCCCACTCGCCATCCGTCAAATCGGTTGGCAAATGCAGGCCTTTGCGGGCATGGTGTCCGCGAGTGATGTCAGTCCACATCGTTGAATCCAGGTAGTTTTTGGCGAAACCCCGGAATCAACGGTCGCCCACGCTGTCAAGCTAGGAGGCCGATATCACTCAACTTAATTTCGGCGCAGACACTGAGACAAGCGACCGCGATATTCGATTTCGTGCACGCCAACTTCGAACAACTGCTCGGCATCGCCTCCGCGCCGCACGGCTTCCACCGCCTTGTGCCGCTCCTCTATAATGGGACGGCCGTCTTGGGCTGCGAGCAGGCTTTCGGGATCCAGTCCCACCAGGTCGGACGGGCTACTGTTCATCCATTCAGCAAAACGCTCATTGCCCTCAACGATCTTGTGATCGCGTACGATCAAGATGCCCTCCAGCGTCGCTCCGGCGAAGCCCTTGAGATCGGTGAGGTAACGATCGATCAGGGTCGCCGCGGCCGTCAGGATCACCACGACCATGGTCGATGCCACGATTGCCCCGATCAACCATTCCCGTCCGGTCGTGGCGTGGACCGCGGCCAGGGTCGGGTCGAACTTCAGCGTCGTGGCCGACATGCTGGTAAAATGAAGCGCGCAAACGGCGAGTACCGAGGCCGAAACTGCAGGAAAGAACCTGCGTCCGCCCATCAGATGACCGAAGATGTAGAAGGCGGTTGCGAAAAGGCTCATTGCTAACGCAAGGCTGATGGCGACAGCGTTCCAGTCATAGGAAATATGGGCTTGTGCGCGAATGGCCGCCATGCCGATGAAATGCATCACGCCTACGCTGCAGGCAGCGATAATTCCCGCGAGCGCACAGCGTGCGGCAGATGCTTGGCCCAATAAGCGTAGCGCGGTCCAGAAACCGAGGATCGCGGCGGCCGCAGAAATCAATGTAGGAAAGAAGGCGTAGCCAATCGGCAGAACACCATCATAAGCTAGCATGGCCACAAAGTGGGTCGCCCACACACCGAGACCACCGGCGAAGCCCCCAATGGCTAACCAGGACGCACGGCGCTCCCATCGACATTCCTGCGCACGGGCAAGTGCGAGAAAAAAAGCCAGGCTGCCCACGATCCAGATGGCGGCCGCGAGACCCACGACGAAAAGGTCATGCTGCGTCAACACGCATTCGAACACACGAAACATAAGGCCCTCATCGCTGACGGCACAGCTAAGCCTATGTAAGTTATAATCGGGTTAACCAGCTGAGCAGCAGCCGGCCCCTGACTGCCTCAATTTTAAGGATCGTTGATACGCCAGCTCTGGACTGCAGTTCGTCGAACTAGCGGCGCTCTTGGAAGAGGTCCGCCTTTATGAAGCAGGAGGCGGATCCGCAATGCCGCGCGGCCGTCCGGCATAGTCGCGATCGACGATCGCATTTTGCAACCCATCGATCGCTTCCTTGTCGCCCGTTTCAAAGCTGGAGGAGGAGCGCATCGCCGCGACGATCTGCTCGGTCGATCCGGGCGGGGCGCCTCCCCTTCGATCGCGAAGGCAGGTCTCGTTGGTGATGAGATCCGCACCGCGGGCGAGCACGGCCGGGTCATAGCGTTCGATGATCGCGCGCGCTTCGGCATCGATATGGACGCTGATCTGCCCTTTTAGCTTCGCCGTGCGGCGCACCGTGGGGCACAGGTCCGTCGTGCCGAGCAGATTGTCGACAACGCGGTGCCGAGACGAGTGCCGCCTCGCCCCGGCGATATGCTTCTACGGAATCGAGCGCCTCGAGATAGTTGCCGGAAGTGGCACCGGCACGTCGAGACAATGTACCGACGGCTTCGATCGATGCTCCGGCAACAGAAAAGGTCGCGACCCCTCGTTAAATGAGATTGACTTGCATTAGTATCGTTCGTTCGCTAGCGAGCCCGAAGAATTAGGGGGGCCCATCATGAAAAAAGCCGTTCGAAATCTCCTCGCTGCGGGTGCGTTTCTGGTCACGGGCACGGGCTTTGCGCAATCGCCGCCACCTGCCGTGGATGCGGAGGCAGATGGCCCCATCATCGTCACGGCCGCGCGCAGTATTCTGCCTGCCAACGCGCTGCCGTTGACGATCGATGTTGTCGATAAGGAGGCGCTCGACCAGCAGATCGCGATTTCCGGCTCGGTCACCGACGCGGTGGCGACGCTGACTCCCTCTTTCTCTCCAACGCGCCAAAAGCTCTCAGGCGCGGGAGAGACATTGCGTGGCCGCTCGCCGCTTTATGCGATCAACGGCATTCCGCAATCGACGCCGCTGCGCGACGGCAGCCGCGATGGCTTCACTATTGATGGCTTCTTCGTCGATCGGGTCGAACTGATCTACGGCTCCAACGCGTTGCAAGGGATAGGCGGCACGGGCGGTATCATCAATCAGGTGACCGTTGGCGCGCCGCAAGAGGAAGGTTTGAGCGGACGGGTGCTGCTGCAGGGCACGGCGGATAACAGGTTTCACTCCAATGGCATGGGTGGCAAGGCTGGGGGGCTGTTCCAGTATGAGGCCGGCGATTTCGATGCTACGATGGGCGCCACCTACGAAAAGCGCGGCGTATGTTATGACGGGCAGGACCGCCGCGTGGGGCTCAATCTCACACAGGGTGAAACGCAGGATTCGCAGGCAACCAACATCTTTGCGCGGGTGGGCTATGCTGTGTCCGCGACCGGCCGCATCGATCTGATCGCCAGCCGCTTCGAACTGAAGAGCGATGGCGATTATATCGCAGTTCCCGGCAATCGCCTGACCGGCCTGCCGACCAGCGCCGTGCGGGGCGACTCACCCGGTGAACCCGCCGCCAATCGCACCGAAAGCCTCGCCCTGTCCTATACAGACACGGCGCTGTGGGGCGGCCATTTCGTCAGCCAGATTTTCTTCAACCGCTCACGTGACACGTTCGGCGGGGAAAATCGCGACGCCACGGGCAATTATATCGCGTCCTTCCAGGACCCCAGCATCGCACCTGTCGGTGACCTGTTCGACCAGTCGCAGAACCGTTCCCGCAAACGCGGCGCGAAGTTCAGCTATGAGCGCGCCGTGCCGGGGCTGGAGGCGCTGACCGCGACGCTGGGCTTCGACGCGTTATGGGACAAGACGCAGCAACGCCTGATCGCCTCCGATCGCGTCTGGGTGCCGCCAGCCGAATTCCGCAGCCTGGCTCCGTTCGTGCAGGGCAATCTGAAGCTGTTCGACGGGCTGTTGCGCCTTGCTGGCGGTGCGCGCTGGGAAAATGTCCAGATCAAGATCGATGATTACCACACTCTGGCGCAAACTACCCAGACGCTACCCGCCGCCCAACGCTATTGGGGCGGGGTGGATGTCGCGGGCGGCAAGCCCAAGTTCGACGATCTGCTGCTGAATGGCGGCATTATCTTGGAGCCCTGGGACGGCATTCGCGCCTATGCCAGCTATGCAGAGGGTTATACCGCGTCTGATGTGGGACGGATCACGCGGTCGATCAATCTGACCGGCATCGACATCGATAGCTATCTCGCCATCGAGCCCATTGTGTCCAACAACCGCGAGATCGGCGTGGAAGTGAAGCGCGGGCCATTTGACGGGTCTGCCACATATTTCTGGTCATCCAGCGACAAGGGACAGCTGCTCGTGCCGGGCATCGGACGCAATTTCGATGTGCAGCGTCAGCGTATCGAGATCGAAGGCATAGAGATTAATTTGCGCAGCGAGACGCCGGTCCCTGGGCTGAAGCTCGGCATTGGCTATGCTCATATCGAGGGCCGCTATGACAGCAATGCCGATAGTAAGGTCGATACCGATCTGGATGGCGTCAACATCTCGCCTGACCGTGTGAATGTGTCGGCAACGTATAATCGCGGGCCGGTTTCGGCGATCATCCAGACCCAATATTATCTTTCGCGCAGCTTCCATGCCGATGCTGGCGTGGCGCAACCCAACCCGCTCAACAATTTCGGGGGCTATTCCGTGACGGATGCCAGCATCCGCTATCAGACCGCCTTTGGGGGGCTGCGGCTGAGCGTGCAAAATCTGTTCGGTAAATTCTACCTCGACTATAGCAGCGACACGCGGCTGCCGACCGACAATCTCGCCTACTTCGCGGGGCGGGGTCGCAGCTTCACGCTGAGTTGGGACTATAGCTTTTGAAGACGCTTGACCTGCTGCACCGCTGGATTGGCGGGCTGATGGGCCTTGTGCTGGCGGTGCTGGGATTTTCCGGCGCGCTGCTGGTGCACAAGGACGCCTGGGTCTTTTTGCCCCACGGTTCCGATCCGGTAGTGCAGGACAGTGCGGCGGTTGCGCGGACCGTAGAGCGGATCATGGCCGACCCCGATAGCCGGCCGGAAATGATCAGCTTTGCCAGCCCGGAATTCGGGCTGGATCGGCTGCGCTTCGCAGATGGTTCGGGCGCCTATGTGAGTCAGGCGGGTGACCTGGTGACGCGGTGGAACAGCCAGTGGGAGCGGCCGGAACTCTGGCTGTTCGATCTTCACCATCACCTTTTCGCGGGCGACGCCGGTGAAACGATCATCGGTGTCGCGGCGCTGCTGGGTCTGTTCTTCGTCATCTCGGGCGTGATCTTGTGGACACGAACGCGCAAGACTTTTGAATTTCGCCTGCTGCCCAAGCGGCCCAGCCGTTCCGCGATCGTGCGCCAGCATCGCGATCTAGGCCTGGTGGCCGCACCGCTCTTACTGTTGGCGACGCTGACCGGCGCCATTTTGGTTTTCCGGCCCGTGGCGGTGCTAATCCTTGGCCCCGGCGCCCCGGCGCAGATCGACGCGAGCTTAAAGCCGCCGCAAGCGCCTGTGGCGCCGCTCTCCAAAAGCCTCGATTGGCGAGCGATGGTCGAAACGGCGCACGCCCGCTTCCCGGATGCTGAACTGCGCAGTCTTGCGCTGCCTCGCAAACAGAGCGGCCTCATCACCCTGCGGATGAGGAAGCCTGAGGAGTGGCTGCCTAACGGGCGCACGACCCTTTGGTTCGCAGCGGATAGTGGTCGGCTGATTGCAGCGCGGGACGCCTCACGCCTGCCTGCGGTCGTGCAACTTTACAACATGGTCTATCCCTTGCACGCAGCAAAGGTTGGCGGCTTGGCCTATCGGCTGGTGATGACGTTCGCCGGCCTGGCTCTCACTCTTTTGGGAAGTTTGACCCTCTGGTCCTTTTGGTTCGCTCGACGCCGACAGCCGATCAGGCGACCGCAACGTGCTGCCACTGCCCAACCTTCCAACGAGGCGTGAAACTTTTGGACCGTCCCGCCGCCAATTTTCTGCTTACAGCTGCTGCCCTTCCGCTATTCCATTCGATACGCCCAACTATGGTTGTTACCGGTTCTCCGACTGGTGCCGTCGCCTATGTTTGGTGGGTAAACCTTTTTGTGGGCCGGCATGGCTTGCATGAAGAGATGTGGTGTCGCGCGACTTATCCACCGCGAGCCGTACCCATTCATCAACCTGCCAAATGAAGATAGGCGGATGTGAAACCCCCTGCTTGTGCCAGGCGGTTCCAGTCCGGGATTATGACCGATCGCCTATTTCTCTCTATGACGCCCTCGACCTCAAGTGATTTCAAGGTGCGATTCACATGAACCGGAGTCAGACCCAGCGCATCACCAAGCTGCTCCTGAGTGAGTGGAAGATGGATCTCGGATCGGCTTCCTAAGCCAGCATGTTCCTGCTTCAGTGCAAGTTCACACAACAGATGGGCAAGTCTTGCTCGCGCATCGCGCCGACCTATTCTGACGACCCATTCTTGGAAAACGGAGGCATCAGCGAGTGAGTCAATCCAGAGGGCCTCAGCCACAGCCGGGCGGGTACGTGTGAGCCTTAGAACCGCTGCGACCGGAATATCGGCAAGCTTTGCGGGTGTGACCAGTTGAACGCTTTGGTCGGCACCATGTAGCATCGAAAAATGGAGATCGACAAAATCGCCTTCCATATGAAAGCCGACAATCTGACGACCGCCATCGTTCACTAACCTGTACCGCTGCGCAAAGCCGCTCAAAAGGATCGTGCAAGATGTAGGGATTTGACCGGCACGGATGATGTGCTGGCCGGCCGTCATTGCCTTTGTTGTGAAGGGAAGCGCAACAATGGCTTCACGGTCAGTGTCCGACAGTTCCGCTCTGTCGCTGAGCTTTGCTGCAAGTTTTCTCAGCGGGTGCTTTGCATCGACCAACGACTTACCCTATTTTATCATCGACCAACAACAGCCTCTTCAACTATCATAGGGAATAAAAGCAGCTACGCGCACTAATGTAGATCAAGCCACTCCATTAAGCAGAATTGACCTTGGCACACGGGCGCAATTGCCAGACTAAGTAAGTAGGGGAAATATGCCGTTACAATCTCTCATATATGTGAGCGATAGCACCCTATCTGCCGCGGCCGTAGAGGGTGAGATTGATGCCATCATCCAAGTCGCGCGAAGCAGAAATGGCGATCTAGCCGTAACGGGCGCGCTGATGTTCACCCATAGCAATTTCGTGCAGGTCCTGGAGGGCTCGCCTACAGCATTAGATGAATTGATGGCGAGCATCAAAAGAGACAGTCGCCATGAGAATGTACGGGTGCTCGAGGTGGAAGCTCTCACCTCTAGGAGGTTTACTGATTGGGCAATGGCCTATGTAGGTCCTGCTTCGTTGGTTGAACCCCAACTGGCTCCGCTTGTGAAAGCGGACGGGAAGATCAACCCGTTCGCAACTCAGGAGATGATTTCGCTACTCCAATCTTTAGTATCTTTGGGACAATAGGCAAGTTATCGAAATGTTTCACAACAATCCGATGGTCCAGGCAGATATTTACGAGTTCGGAGATGCGTGAACTCAACATAGGTTTTGCCCGATGGGCAAATCTTCCTTTCTCACGAGTTTTCCCCTCGGTTCGTCACTAGCTTCTATCGGCATGCTTGGAGGTTTTTGTCAGCGCATGAGGCCAGCTGCGCGCAAGGCATCCTCGATGATCTTCTCCACGTCTGTCTTCGCGGCAGGCGCGGGCTCGGCGGACGGCAATCGCTCCAGCTGCGCCGTCTTCTCGGCGGGCAGAGTCGACGTCGCATCAGAAGAGCTCCCGTCGAGCAATTTCCAGGTCGCGGCCATTCTGCGGGTTGAGGAGATGCCAACCTCCAGCATGTGCGGCATCACGGTTCCGCAGGCATCTCGCCCGGTTGTGGCGAGTGGGGTGCCATGGCCCATCCCGGTTATGCGATAGTCCTCGATCACAGTCCGCCCTGCTTTATCCATCCATCGGCGGTGGGGATGGCTGCCGACCATAGCGGTGGTGCTCGGCCTTCCGTCCAGACCATGAACTGAAAGCCATTGCGCCAAGATCGCATCCGCATTGATATCAGAGACAGTCGCATCGGCTGTTCCGTGCCAGATGGAGATGCTGGGCCACGGACCGGAATGACCAACGGCACGTCGCACTCGATCACCCAGTTCAGCGCCGCTGTGCCGGCCTGCTCCGCGCATTGCCTCCAGCGCCTGCGACACATTCGATGCCGCGCCGTACGGCAGGCCTGCTATGATCGCGCCTCCCGCAAAGACCTCCGGGTAGGTCGCTAGCAGGATAGATGCCATTGCGCCGCCTGCAGACAGACCTGTGACGAAGATGCGCGACGCGTCTATGTCATAGGTCTCGACCATCGTAGCGATCATCTGACGAATGGACAGCGCCTCGCCACGATCCCGGGCAGCGTCCGCCGGCGAGAACCAGTTGAAGCAGAGATTGGGATTATTGCCCCGCTGCTGCTCAGGAAACAAGAGGGCAAAGCCATGTTCATCCGCCAGTTGCGACCAGCCTGAACCCCGGTCATACCCCGCCGCCGTCTGGGTACAGCCGTGCAGAACGACAACGAGGGCTGGATGTCCCCTAATATTTTTCGGCACATGGGCTTTCGCTCTCAAGGCACCGGGATTGCTACCGAAACCGGCGAGGTCCTTCAAGCGGCCTTGAGGCTCCTTTGCCGAGGCCGCGGACATGGGATGCATGGCTGCCAATTGGGCGATCGTGGCCGATAACTTCTTCATGGGCTGATCTCCGGTCCTCAATGCTGCCGGGCAGCCATTATGGGGCCGCGTTTGCTGCACTGCACAATATGGATGTTCTCTCGGCATGCACAAGCCCCTCATCCGTGATTGTCCCTTATCGCGGCCTCTCTTTGACCTCAGTGACCAATTTCCCAAGCCAATCGTCGATATGCGATGTTCCGATTGACACAGCGCGGCGCCGTTGAGAGGATACGTACCGTCGGCTTGGGCTCTGATACGTGCTGGAACTGAGCCCCAATATGTCAGAACCCCGGGATACGACCTGCCCAAGCGAGAGGCCGACCACCTGCCTAAACACCAGACGCTTCTGGTGCGCCTTTTGCTTAGAACGCGAGGTTCGTCTGCACCGGCTGCGTCAGTATTTCCTCGAGGGCGAACATGCCCGCAGGCGGGGTCACCAGCAGCTCTTCCTCTGGCACCGTGAAATCGAGCCACTCCTGCGCACCGCGGCGTTCGATGATCGCTCCATGTCGGGCCTGGTAGCGGATCACCTCCGGATTGGCGTCGACCGTGAGGATACGGTAGCTGACCGGCCAGCTACCCATGGGCGGCTCCCAGAAACCGGCGAGGTAGAAGAAATTGCCGTCCTGCCTGAAGGCACGAAATTTCTTCTCGCCATTGCGGATATGGAATTCTGACGCCGGTACCAGGCAGCGGTTGCTGGGGAAGCGCTTTCCTTCAGCACGTATGAACTCGTAGGAGATGCCGTCGCTGAACTGGGGATTGGAACCCCAGATCGCCTCGATCATCTCAATTTCAGCCATGTCATCAGGGTTTCGCCTGATGATCGCGCGCCGGCTTCATGCGCATCGGGGTCGAACGGAGCGCCCTTCAAATCCATGCCCAGAACATAAACGGAACGTCGATCGGTATCAAGGTCCGTTGAAACGATCAGTTTTCTGCCTGTCCATGTGTAGCTGCTCAGCTGATATTCATGGAGATATTCTCCTCATCGGAGGAAATCCCATGCCGCTTTATGAATGAAGTGAACCGCATGGCAGAACGCCTCGCGATGCTGCAGAAAGTAGGCAAAACTGAAGCTATCCGCCGCGCTCTGTGACACGAGCTCGAGCGCGAGCAACAAATGCCGTCGCTGGTGGAACGCGGTTTGGCGTTCGCCCGTTCGTTGCGGGCAAAAGCCGGACCCGATGCGGGACGGGTGGCTGACAAGAAATTTATCGATAGCCTCTATGGTGAACCATAATGTTCGTGGACGCGTCTGCTCTCACATCGATACTAGCGCACGAAAGCGATGCTCCGGAGTTGTTGGCTCGCCTTCAAAAGGCGCGCGTTCGCCTCACATCCCCCTTGGCGGTGGGGGAGACGGTACTGGCAATTGCTCGAATTCTCGACCTGGAGGTCCGTCACGCCCACCAAGCTGTGGATGAATTTCTTGCCCTTGCCGAAATTCAGGTCACAGCCGTACCGCCAGAGGCCCGCAACCACGCCATCGACGCCTATGATCGCTACGGGAAGTCACGGCACCCGGCCTCGCTCAACTTCGGCGACTGCTTCGCTTATGCCTGTGCCCGGATCGCAGGTGTGCCCCTCCTCTACAAGGGCGATGACTTTCCCTCCGACCGAACATCGTAACAGCATAGAAGGCACGCGTGCGGTCAGATCAACCGCATTCTTTGGATAGCCGAAGCGAGAGGCGCAACTGGTGAGGAGCATGCGATGTGCAATGACTACCGCCTGGAGGTCGATATCGCCTCGATCGCCGAGGATTTTAAAAACCTGCAGATCAGGATCAAAATGCCTGAAGGCGCACCCAATGTGCCGGCGCGCGAGGACATCAAGATCACTGACATGGCGCCCATCGTCCGTTCCATCGAAGGTGAACGTGGTGTGGGCGAACTGGTCAATAGACGGTGGAGTTGGCCGGGGCCCAAGGGCAAGCCGGTCTATAATTTCCGCAGCGAGGGTCGCGCGTTCAGTTCGCACCGCTGCCTGATCGTGGCCGATGGCTTCTATGAATTTACCGATCCGGCCGACCCCACACGGAAGCGGCGCGACAAGTGGCTGTTCACGTTGAAGGATCACCCATGGTTCTGCATTGCCGGCATTTGGCGAGAGAGCCCCGCTGGCGAGGCCTTCACCATGCTCACCATGGATGCCGGGCCCGACGTTGCGCCCTATCATCATCGCCAGATCATCCCGCTGACCCGTGACCAATGGGCCGACTGGCTTGACCCGACAGTTCCGGCCAGCGAAGTGCTTCGCTGGCTGCCGCAGGGGAGCTTGCCCGTCACCCAGGTCTATGGCGCTCCGCCCGCGCAGGGAGCGCTTGTTTGATGATCACCGATGCAACCCTCGCGCGCTTCGTCGAGGCGCAAGCCCACGTCTATGACACGGCTTTGGCGGAAATCCGGACAGGTGCAAAGCGGTCGCACTGGATGTGGTTTATCTTCCCGCAGCTTCGTGGTCTGGGCCAGAGCCCGACTGCCCATTATTACGGCATTGCCTCGCTCGCGGAAGCCCGAGCCTATCTCGACCATGCTTTGCTGGGTCCGCGCTACCTCGAATGCGTGACGGCGCTGCAGGCGCTTGCGAGCCAAGACCCCATCTCAGTCTTCGGTTTGATCGATGCCAGGAAGCTGCGCTCCTCTTTGACCCTGTTCGCGTGCGCCGACCCTCAGCCGCTTTTCGCTGACGCACTGGACCGCTGGTTTGACGGTGAGTGGGATCCGGCAACACTGCAAATGCTGAAGGGCTGAGCAGAGAGACACGCCAAGAGGCTAGAGCAACAGGATTCATCAGCCTTGACGAATCCCGTGGAACAACGGAACATAAAGGGAACATCTGAGTCGATATGTTCCCATGCCCAGCCCCTCTCCTTCTCTCGATCAGCATCAGGTGGATGCTGTTAAAGCGCTTCGCGCGAACCTCGGGCAGAGTTGCGCGGTACACGTCCCTTCGCTGCCTTTTGGGGTGCCGGATATGGACGACCCGCTTGCCGACCATGGCCTCCATGGCGCTGGTCTGCATGAGATTGCCGCGGCCTCGGCAACGCTGAACGACGATGCCGCCGCCACGCTCTTTATCGCGGGCATCGCCGCACGCTTCGCGGCCCGTAAAAAGGCAGATATTTTCTGGGCCTTGAGCCGTTTTGACCTTTATGCGCCGGGTCTTGAACAGGTGGGCCTTGGTCCCGACCGGATTTTCTATGCGCAAGGGCTGAAAGACAGCGCGGTCCTGGCCATGGCGGAGGATGCCCTGCGCGATGGATCGCTGGCCTGCGTCATTGCGGAGGTGAAGGCGGCTGATCAGACGGCGACGCGCCGGCTGCAGCTTGCTGCCGCTGACGGTAAAACGCCGATGCTCCTCTTCCGGCGCCACCGTTTGCGCGAACGATGCCCTTTGATGGGCCTCTCCTCGGCGATGACGCGCTGGCGGATCGGCTGCGCGCCATCAGAGCCCCTGCCTCATCCCGGTATCGGCCGGCCGCGCTGGTCGGTCGAGCTCGTCCGGCAGCGCAATGGCAATCCCTTCTCTCTTGAATTGGAAGCGTGCGATGACACGGGTCGCCTCGCTCTACCTGCCCCAGCTCGCCATCGAGCGGCTGCGACGGCTAGAGCAACCAACCGAGCCGCTTGAGCACGTCACGGCCGGGCCCCGCTTCGCGCCGCCGGTCGACGATGATCCGGGTGCATGCTCCGTGCCGCGCGGCGGCGGCTGGCGTCCCGGTGCGCGCTGGGCCCGCGACGGGGTGCTAAGACATAAACCTATTGAGGCCGAGATCGACGCCTTGCCGGCGCATCAGCGCCCGTCCATGCGCGAGATGGGCCGACGGAGCGAAGCGGCCCAGCATCCCTTCCGGGCCATGCCTGCCGATGAAGGGGGCGGGTCAGTGTCAACGCCTGCGATCGGCTGGAGGCGCTTGTGGGGCAGGCCAACCATCCTGATCTCTCGCACGGGGCAGCGCGACATCGTCACCTCCGCCTGCCCAGTCGCGCTCGAACTCGGGCTTCGCCCAGGCATGGCGGCAGCCCACGCCCGCGCGCTGGTGACAGAGCTCGACGTCCGTGACGCTGAGCCGGACGCGGATCGCGCCTGGCTCGATCGGCTTGCTCTTCATGCAGTCGCTCACTGGACCCCGACGGCGAGCGTCAGCGGTGAGGATGGGCTTTGGCTGGATCTCACCGGCACCACCCATCTCTTCGGCGGGGAGCAGCGCTTCTGTCGACGACTGCTGCGCTTCCTTGAACGCTTGGGTTTTACCGCCAGCATCGCGATCGCCGGGACGCCAGGCGCCGCACATGCGCTGGCACGCTATGGGGGCGAAGCGGTGAGGCTCTTACCATCTGGAAAGGAAACCGAAGCGCTAGCCGACTTTCCTCTGGCAGCGCTGCGTCTTGAGCCTGAGGCGCTGCAGGGGGCCGCCCGGTTCGGGCTTGAGCGGATCGCGGACCTATACCCCATGCCGCGCGGACCCCTTGCCCGGCGGCTGGGCCTGAGGGCGGTGCAACGGCTCGACCAAGCGCGCGGCATTGTGGCAGAACCCCTAGTCCCGATGGTGCCGTTCGAAGCGCCACGGGTGGAACGCCGGCTGCTTGAGCCGATCGGCACGGCAGAGGCGATCATTCAGGTGATCCGCGATCTCGTCGATGACCTTGTGATCATGCTGCAGCAACGCAGCCTTGGCCTGCGCACCGCGCATCTTGCCTGTTTGATTGTCGATGGGAGCGACCAGCACATCGCCATCGGCACGGCCCGGGCGACGCGGGAGCCCATACATTTGAAGCGCATGTTATCTATGCGCGTCGAGCGGATCGATCCGGGCCTCGGTATCGAGGCGATGACCCTCACCGCCGCGCGCGTCGAAGCGCTGACAGCCCAGACGATTGAGGCTGGCCTCGGCCGGGATGAACGGCCGCCCGACGTCGCGCCGCTCGTTGATCAGCTTACGGGCAGGATCGAGCCGGACAGGCCCTTCCGCCTGACCTCCCATGAGAGCGATGTGCCCGAGCGGGCGGTGCGGCGGATCGGGCCGCTGGCAAAACCGTTGGGCTGGCCGCGCTGGAGGCGGCCGGTGCGGATGCTCAGGCACCCTGAGCCTCTTGTCCATGTCGTCGCCCTGATGCCCGACCATCCGCCGCGACGCTTTACCTGGCGAGGAAAAGCCTATCGTGTCGTCGCAGGCGACGGACCCGAGCGCATCCATGGCGAATGGTGGCGTTCGCGTGAGGAGCTATGGGCGGTGCGCGATTATTTCCGGGTCGAGGCGGAAGATGGTGGTCGCTTCTGGCTGTTCCGCCGCGGCGATGGGGTCGATGAGCAGACCGGTAATTTAAGCTGGTTCATGCACGGGATCTTCGGCTGATGGCCCGCTATGTCGAGCTGCAGGTAACAAGCCACTTCTCCTTCCTGCGCGGCGCCTCCTCGCCCGAACAGCTTTTCTCCGCCGCAGCGCTGCTGGGGCACACGGTACTCGGCCTTGCCGATTGGGGCAGCGTTGCAGGCGTGGTGCGCGGTTGGGACGCACAGAAGGTGACCGGGGTGCGGATGATCGCCGGGTGTCGGGTCGGTCTGCGGGACGGGCGCACCCTCCTCCTCTATCCCACCGATCGCTCGGCCTGGTCTCGCCTGACCCGGCTGCTTTCCATCGGCAAGGCCCGCGGGGGCAAGGGCTTTTGTCTTCTCGACTGGGCCGACGTCGTCGCCCATGCCGAGGGGCAGGTCGCGATCCTCGTACCTGATCTTCCCGGCAACAGCATGCTGTCCAATTTGGCCGAGTTGCAAGAGGCGTTTGGCGCCCGCGCCTATATGGCACTATCGCTGCGCCGACGGCCGGGAGACATCGCCCGGTTGCATGGGCTGGACACAATGGCCCGCGCCACGGGCGTGCGCAGCGTTGCCACCGGCGATATCCTCTATCATTCGCCGGAGATGCGACCGCTGCAGGATGTCATGACCGCGATCCGTGAAAAGACCAGCATCGATGCCCTCGGCTTCAGGCGCGAGCGTTATATGGACCGCAACCTCAAAGCGCCCGAGGAGATGGAGCGGCGCTTCGCTGCCTTCCCCGACGCGATCGAGGCCAGCGCGGATATTGCCGATCAATGCCGGTTTGACCTGGGGGAGATCCAATATCAATATCCCTATGAGCAGGTGATGGAGGGCCGCACCGCGCAGGAGGCGCTGGCCGCCCTTACTGCAGAGGGCGGCGCGCGCATGTTCCCCACCGGGTTGCCGCCGCTCTATGCGCAGCAGATCGACCATGAGCTCAAACTGATCGAGCAACTGGGTTACGCCCCCTATTTCCTGACAGTAAATGCGATCGTCGCTGAGAGTCGGCGGCGGGGCATTTTGTGTCAGGGGCGGGGCTCGGCCGCCAATAGCTGCGTTTGTTTCATGCTGGGCATCACTTCGATCGATCCCATCAAGCATGAGCTGCTCTTCGAGCGCTTTGTCTCAGGCGAGCGCAAGGAGCCGCCCGATATCGACGTCGATTTCGAGCATGAGCGGCGCGAGGAAATCATCCAGTGGATCTACCAGACCTATGGCCGGACCCGCTCGGCGCTGACAGCGGTGGTGACCCGCTATCGCACGCGCGGCGCTGTCGCTGAGGTGGGCAAGGCGCTGGGGCTGCCACGCGACTTGACCAAGATGCTCACCGGCCTCGTCTGGGGGTGGTCGATTGACGGCATCACCGACCAGCAGATTGAGAGCCTCAACCTCAATGCCGATGATCATCGGCTGAAGCTGACGCTGGAGCTATCCCGCCAGCTGATCGGCACGCCCCGCCACCTCTCCCAGCATCCCGGCGGCTTTGTGCTGACCCAGGACCGGCTCGATGATCTCGTGCCGATCGAGCCAGCGCGGATGGAAGACCGGCAAATTATCGAATGGGATAAGAATGATATCGATGCCTTGAACTTCATGAAGGTCGATGTGCTGGGCCTTGGCATGCTTGGTTGCATGAACCGCGCCTTCAATCTGCTAGGCGAGCATAAGGGCATCAAGAAGACGATGGCCGACCTTCAGGATGATGATCCGGCCGTCTATGCCATGATCCAGCGCGCCGACACGCTCGGCGTCTTCCAGATCGAGAGCCGCGCGCAGATGTCGATGCTGCCGCGGATCAAGCCCAAGGAATTTTATGATCTTGTCATCGAAGTCGCGATCGTCCGCCCCGGGCCGATCCAGGGCGACATGGTGCATCCCTATCTGCGCCGGCGAGAGGGCAAGGAGGTGCCCGAATATCCTAAGGACGAACTGAAGGCTGTTCTGAAGAAGACGCTGGGCGTGCCGCTTTTTCAGGAACAGGCGATGAAGGTCGCGATCGTCGGCGCCGGGTTCACCCCCGCTGAGGCCGACCAGCTGCGACGTGCCATGGCGACCTTCAAGCTGACCGGCGGAGTCAGCCATTTTTACGACAAGTTGGTGAACGGCATGATCGCGCGCGGATATCCCAAGGACTTTGCCGAGCGGACCTTCAAGCAGATCGAGGGGTTCGGGAGCTATGGCTTCCCCGAAAGCCATGCAGCGAGCTTCGCTAAGATCGCCTATGCCTCCTGCTGGATGAAGCATCATCATCCCGATGTCTTCTGCGCCGCTTTGCTGAACGCCCAGCCCATGGGTTTCTATGCGCCGGCTCAGATCGTGCGCGATGCCCGCAACCATGGTGTCGAGGTTCGGCCAGTCTCCATCAACCACAGCCATTGGGATTGTACGCTCGAGCCCGCACGCGGTCGCACCAAGGCCGTGCGGCTCGGGTTTCGGCAAGTACGTGGGCTAGCCAATAGCCATGGCGCTGCGATCGCCGGGGCACGCGGGCCGGCGCTGTTCGAGAGCGTTGAGGAGGTCTGGCGCCGCTCCGGCGTACCCCGCGCTGCGATCGAACGGCTTGCAGAGGCCGATGCCTTTGCCTGCATCGCCCAGGACCGGCGCCAGGGGCTTTGGAGGGTCAAGGGACTGGGCGAAGCCCCCCTCCCACTCTTTGCCGCTGCGGACGCGCGCGAGGGCAGATTCTCACCTGAAGGCCAGGAAGCGCCAGTCGCCCTTCAACCTATGACCGAAGGCCGTGAGGTGGTGGAGGACTATCGCTCGCTCCAGCTCTCGCTGCGCAATCATCCGCTCACCTTCCTTCGTCCCGAGCTTGAGGCGATGCAGATCGTGCGCTGCGCGGATCTCAGGTCCATCCGCGATGGCCGCAATGTCGAAGTGGCAGGTGTCATTCTAGTGCGCCAGCGGCCCGGGTCAGCCAAGGGGGTGCTATTCGTCACGATCGAGGACGAGACGGGGGTCGCTCAGGGCATTCTCTGGCCTGACCGGTTCGAGATCTATCGGCGGCAGGTCATGTCCGCCTCGATGATCGCGATGCGGGGACGGCTGCAGAAGGAGGGCGAGGTGATCCACATCATATGCGATAGGATCACCGATCATGACGCGATGCTGCGCTCGATCGGGCGGACCAAGTTCAGCGTCACGCCCGGACGGGGTGATGGCGCTAGTCATGGCGGGGGCCCCGATCCACGCGATCCCGCGTTCCCTCGGGGACGGACTTTAGCCTCACCGCCTTTCGGGACAATCACGGAGCCGGACCAGCTTTTGCCTATCCGCAGCCATGATTTTCATTGAAAAGCAGATAAGCCATCAATAGCCGATTAGCCGCAACGGCCCTGTAAAGAATGGCGGCGCTATTCTTGAATAATTACCAGCCCCCCATGTCACGGAAGTTTATAACACCAAGAACCCCTAGAAGGACAAGGCTGAGAAACACCGATATGAGTAGCGATCCCAGGCACCCAAACTTGTTCGAAAAGAAAAAGAACATCAGCTTCTCACCCATTAAGCTAATCGACAACTAGCAGCATTCGCCGCCGTTCCAGTAAGCCGGAGCAGAGGCCTTAAAAATTTCCGGCTGTCTAGCAGCTCAGCTGGATGCTCAGGCACTGGAGCGACACGGGAAGCGCCGCCATCAAAGGTCAGGAAGGATCTGATCAGCCCTGCCCCAATGAAAAAGGTCCTTCGAGCTGGCGCGCTTCAGCAGTTCAGCGCCATTGCCGATATGCCAATGCGCGGGACTATCCAGGTCCCGCAATTCTTCCCATGTGAGCGGCGCTGCTACAGGCGCGAACGGCCGTGAGCGTGCACTATACGGCATGACTGCGGTCGCGCCGCGCTGGTTACGCAGATAATCGATGAAAATGCGTCCGGTGCGCTTTGCCTTTGCAAGGGCAGCGGTGAAGCGGGCGGGCTCGGCCTGTGCAAGGGCCATGGCGAAGCGGTGAGCGAAATCTTTCACCTGCGGCCACTCGGCCGCGGGGGTAAGCGGCGCAATCACATGGACGCCCTTGCCGCCCGTCACCATGGGAAAAGTGACGAGCCCCATCTGCGCCAGCACATCCTTCACATGGAAAGCGGCTGAGACCACATCCTTGAAATCGAGGCCTTCATCGGGATCAAGATCAAAGACTAGCCGGTCAGCTTTTTCGACATCCTCAATCCGGGCTCCCCAGCCATGAAACTCGATCGTGCCCATTTGTACGCAGGTGAGAAGGCCTGCTGGCGTATCGACGAACAGATAGGGCTCTTCATGCCCATCCTTCTCCCGAATGGCGACATGCTTGACCGCCTCCCCGAAGCTGCCGGCATCATGCTTCTGGAAAAAGCATTTCTTGTCCCTGCCCTGCGGGCAACGTACCAGGCTGATGGGGCGACTGCCTGCCCATGGCAACATGACCTCTGCCACCGCTTCATAATAATCTGCCAGCAGCCCTTTGGTGAGCTTGCCCTCTGGAAAGATCACCCGCTCGCGATTGCTGATTTTGACGCCGCTGCCGACCGGCGCGCAGGTGACGATCTCTACCGGCGCCTCAACCTCAAGGACAACGGCCTCGGGCTTCTTGTCCTCTCTCAGGCCAAGATAGCTCGGATGCCGCAGCACCCCTTCATCTGTAAATTCGATATAGGCAATTTCGGCGACCAACTTTGGCTTAATCCAGTGCGCGCCGCGGACAGCTGGGCGCGGCGCCTCCACGGTAGCGCTCTCCTGCTCGAGGGGCGCCATCAATGCCATGAGACGTTCGATCTCGTCGCCTGTAAATCCTGTGCCGACCTTGCCGGCAAAGCGAAGTGTGCCTTCTTCATTCACTCCGAGAAGCAGCGAGCGAAATCCGCGCTGCTTGTCCGAGGGCGTCCAGCCGACGATCACAAATTCCTGGCGCCGGATGCACTTGGTCTTGACCCAACTGCCTGACCGGGACCCCGAGTAGCGAGCGTCAATCCGCTTGGAGATGACGCCCTCGAGGCCTGCGCCGCAAAAGCTGTCGAACAACTGCTCGCCGCGCCCGACAATATGATCGGAATAGCGCAGGTGACCAATACCATCCCCCAGCAAAGCGGCCAGCATCTCCTTCCGCTCGGTGAGCGGCCGCTGCGTGAGATCTTCACCGTTCAATTCAAGGAGGTCAAAGGCAAAGTAGTCGATCTTTCGGGGATTGCCTTTGAGGGCGGCCTGGAGAGCCTGGAAGCTCGTGCGGCCATCGGGCAGGAGCACAACCGCCTCACCGTCGATCAGGGCACTGGACATGTCGAGTGTGAGCGCATCGGCAATCAGCGCGGCAAAGCGATCGGACCAATCGAGCCCTGAGCGGGTATAGGCACGCCCCTCACCCCCGCCAACCGCGAGAAGCGTGCGGTAACCGTCATATTTAAGCTCGTGCAGCCAACGATCGCCCGGGGGCACATGGTCGACCAGCGCAGCGAGCTGCACGGGTCGGAAGGGCGGCAGCTTTCCGGTGGCTTTGCCCTTTTTTGCCGCCACCCTTGTCGCTGTCCTGGGCGAGCTCGGAAGTGCCGTGGCGGCCTTCGCACTCTTGCGCTTCGCCCCCTTTTTCCCCGCTGCAATTTCCTCCATGGTGCGACCGCTTTCGATGCTGGTGAGATGCGTGCCAACCAGGTCATCTGACCCACCCGCGAATTCATCCTTCACCTTGCGGAGGATCCAGTTCTCGCCCTTCTCCTTGCCGCGCGGCTTCAGGCGGAAGAGGATCCACTCGCCCTGCATCCGGCGGCCATGAAGGATGAAATGGAGATGACCTTCAGGCAATGTCCGCCGCGGGTCCTTTCCGGGGATCGACTCCCACGTGCCATTGTCCCAGAGCATTACCGTCCCGCCGCCATATTCTCCTTTGGGGATGGTGCCCTCGAACCGGGCATAGTCGAGCGGATGGTCCTCGGTGCGCACAGCCAAGCGTTTATCATCAGGATTAAGGCTTGGCCCGCGTGTCACGGCCCAGCTGACAAGCACATCGTCGAGCTCCAGGCGGAAATCATAATGGAGTCTGGTTGCGGCATGTTTCTGTACGACAAAGCCGTTACCGGTGGACGGCACGCTCGCGCCTGTGGGCTCCGGAGTCAGCGCGAAATCGCGCTTTGCGCGGTATTTCGTCAGCTTTTCGCCGGCTTGATTGGTTTGCGCCTTTGGCATGCCGTTCCGTCTGGTAATTGTCTCTCTTCAATCCGCAGACATGGAGCCTGTTCCCAAACGCGGGGCGCACTGCCTAAGAAGGAGCGCCGATAGCACGCGAGAAGCGGTAGCTGGTCTGTTCGAATTTGAGCCCCCGGAAAAATCCATGAGAATGCGCGATCTCAATGTCACTCATCACCTCAACCATGGTGCAGCCGGCTTCACGCAACGCGGTCATGGCTGCCTCGAGCATGGCAGATCCAATCCTGCGGCGACGATGGTTGGCATCCACAAGCAGCATGGTGATGCGGCCGACTTCCCCATGCTGTACCGTGGGCACCAAAGCCCAACCACAGCAGCCGACCAAAGCACCCAGTTCAGCAACCAGCATGCCCCCCTTTGCTTGTTGAACAGCGGCTAGATTGCGGGCGATCGCAAGCTCGTCGATCTCGATATGGGTCAGTTGGTCCAACAATCTCGCCAGTGCGGCGGCGTCACCCGATCTAGCAACCCGTATTGCAAGTTTGGGTTCTGGCTTTGGCGTCGGCGTCTGCTCAGGCTTCGCACGCGCCGGTCCCACTCGCGTCGAGCCAGGCTCAGCAGCCCGCTCACGCATCGGGCGCCCCTGCCGAGACTTCAGTTCCGCGATCTTTTCCGGATCCTGCTCACGCCCTAGCCGGTCGCCGGCGGGCCGAGCTCCACCTCTTCTCGCTATTCTCGTGGGTGGCGGCGTGTCGGCATCTCTGTCCTTAGCGTCCTTCGCCTTGGCGCCGGGCGCAGGCTTTGCGGGTCTCGCAGGCGTCGCGTCGGCCGACGCCTTCCATGTATTGGCTGCTCCGGCGCGAAGATACTCCTCGACCTCAGTAGCCGACGCCGTGAGCCCATCGTCTCCAATACCAAGCAACGCCTTTCCAGTGGCATCCGTCAGGCCGAATTTGCCATAATCTCCCGTTCCCGGCTTGCGCCTACGTGACTTCACGAGCTTTAGGCCGCGATGCTCGGCCATGCCCCGCAGTTTTTCACCGATGGTCCTGTCGTCCATGGGTGGATAACCCGTAACGACAAGCGAGGGTCCTGGCGGCGATCGCCAAGCCTGAACGCAGACTCACCTCAACTTGAAACCGATTCGCACGGGCGCAACCGTCGGAACGCAGGAGTCGGGCGAGCGCTGCTTCTTCATGCGCGCGTGCCGCTTCACAAACTCGTCGATGATCGATCGCGCCGCCTTTGATGATGACGCAAGGATGTTGACCATCTCATTCCGGCAGACTGGCAAATATGTATATTATGATGTGCCCGGCATCATATTCGAAGAATTGTGCAAGGCCCGCTCAGCCGGTGCATTCTTCAATCAGGAAATCAAAGGTCGCTATCCGTGTCGCCGCGATCCTGCGCGACGCCGCTTTGGACCGAACGCCTGATCTCTTGTCGTCAAGCATCACCCAGCGCGCGGTAAACCGACATCAGATGCTGCCCGGCAATGGCGCGGGCCCGAGGCGAGCGCACTGTCTCCTCATTTGCTTCATGTAGCATCGTGAGCATATCAAGCACTTCTTGCCGCGGCGTCCCCGCCTCGAGAAGGTGGGTGCCGATAAGGGCCAGGAGATTGCTCCATAAGGTGATGGCACCTTCAGCGAAAGCGGCATCATTGTCATCGTCATCGCGCTGTCGGATCGCCCCAGCCACCTTGATCAAGCCCGCTTTCGTGCAGGCGACTTGGCCGGAGCCTTGGCGGCAGGCTTCTTCCCACTTGCCTTATTCGCCGGCTTCTTCGCTGCAGGCTTTGCGCCGCCCGAGCCCCCGAGCGAATTCTTGAGTGCTGCCATGAGATCGACCACGTTGCTGCCGCGCGGATCGGCTCCGCCCTCATCCGTATCGATGTTAAGGGTCTTGCCTTTCTTCTTGCGCTCAATGAGGTCCTTCAGCGCGTCAACATAGCGGTCGTGAAACTCGCTCGCGTCAAATTTACCCGTCTTCTTGTCAATGAGGGTCGTTGCGAGATCGAGTAATTCCTCATCCGGGTCTGCGTCGCCAATGTCGCGGAAGTAACTCGCCGCCTTGTTCACCTCATCGGCATAACGCAGCGTCTCCATCACCATGCCGCGGCCGCAGGCCTTAATTGAAACGACATATTCGCGGCCGCGCATGGCAAGCTGGCCCAGGCCGATCTTGCCGCTCCGACGCAGCGCTTCACGCAGTACAATGAAGGCCTCTTCCGCCAGATCGTCGGCCGGCACCACATAATATGGCTTTTCAAAATAGATCATGTCGATGTCCTGCGCATCGACGAATTGCGTCAGTTCCAGCGTCTTTTTGCTCTCGAGCTTGACGCCTTCGATTTCCTTCTCATCGAGCAGGACATATTCACCTTTGGCATATTCAAACCCTTTTACGATGTCCTCGACGTTGACCGGACCGATCCCAGGAACGACCTTCTCATATTTGATGCGTTTGCCCGACGGCTCGTGGATCTGGTTGAATGCGATAGTCGCGCCGCTCTTGGTCGCGGAATAAATTTCGACAGGAATGGACACCAAGGCCAGGCGGATTTGGCCTCTCCAATAAGGTCGTGCAGCCATGATCAGTCTCTCCGGCTTGGTGGGATGATGAACCCCCCGCCCTCGTGCCTGTTCCCTCATCATGCGTCCTGCGCAGACCGTGGCGCCTTCCCAAGGTGGTCGGCGGTTTGCCGCGAGCAGTCACCGGACATCCTCGGCACCCGCGCGGCGTGATCGCTGCCAGGGCCAGCAGCCCTCTATCTCCGTTTCGAGCGAGAAGCTGAGGAATGTGCGTATGACGACAATAGCAGCAAGTAAGCCCAGGCTCGTGAAGGTGAGCGGCGCAGTAACTGTAGACATGATGTCCGCGCCAACCAGAAGCTCCAGCCCGAGCAGGATCCCCCGTCCGAGGTTGGCCCTATATCGATCATAGGCTTGGCGCCAATCGCCCCGTACTCCCCCACGCAGGAAATATGCGCTCGACAGGAAGGTGCCGCCGACGATGATCGCCACTCCCGCGAGCTCGACCATTTTCGCCAGGAAATCAATTGCTGCGTGCATCTGCTCCATAGCCGATACAAGTGCAACAGAGATAAAGCTGTTCCAAGGCGGGCCTCGTCAGCGGAACACCATCGAAGGCCGAGGGTTCGCGATGAGAAGCTGATGCTCGGTCGGAGGACAGCTAGCATGGGGAAGATGCAATCACACGGATATACAGCCAAACGACCGCCCGTCTCGCCGCCGCGACTGAGGGACAGGCGAGGCGCTGGCAAGAGACCCAAGCATTGAGCATGCAACTGCAACGCGGCCGGACACCACCAGCCGGCCGATCGGCACGGCTCTCCCTCAGCCATGAGGTCACCCTGTGTCGCTTTAAGGCGATCGGAAAAATCCCACCCTCGAGGTTTCAGAGCGATGCAGGCAATTAATATCGGCACGGCAGGGTGGAGCATTTCTCGCGCGTCAGCGGAGGCCTTTCCCAGCGAGGGTTCTGGCCTCGAAAGATATGCCTCGCGGTTCAAGGTCGCGGAGATCAACAGTTCTTTCCACCGCTCGCACCGGCCTTCGACCTGGGCGCGCTGGCGCGATAACTCGCCTGAAGGTTTCCTCTTTTCGGTCAAACTGCCGAAGCGCATCACGCACGAACTCAAGCTTTTGGATTGCGCTGCGCCACTCGACCAGTTTCTGGCAGAGGCGCACATATTGGAGAGGAAGCTGGCCGTGCTGCTGGTTCAGCTGCCGCCCAAGCTCGAATTCAAGCTGGAGGTAGCGAGCCGCTTCTTCAGCGATTTGAGCTCGAGCAGCTCAGCCTCGATTGCTTGCGAGCCGCGCCATCCCAGTTGGTTCGAGGCGGAAGCCGAAGCACTGCTCAACCAGCACCAGATTGCGCGTGTAGGGGCCGATCCAGCCGTCTGCCCGGCAGCCGCCTACCCCGGAGGATGGAACGGCCTACGCTACTGGCGGCTGCACGGCTCCCCGGTTATGTACCGGTCCAGCTATGCCGATCGGGTGCATTCTTATGCGGCGTTGCTTCATCAGGAAACAGCAGCGCACCGGCAGACCTGGTGCATATTCGACAATACGGCTTCCTCGGCGGCGGTAAGTGACGCCCTGGCTTTGATGGATGAGGTCGAGAAGCTCACGGTTCCCCCTTCAAGTAGATCATGAAGGAGCGTCCGCCCTGCGGCGCGGGTGAAGCCGCCGTCGGAACTCTTCTGATCGTCAGTGCTTGGTAGCTGATGGTTGAAAATGCGAGAAGAACTTCGCCCCTTCGCTTTGCGCCGCTCCTGATTGCCTACGCTCTGCTGGGGGCCTGCAACCGCAATGACGGTCCTACAGTGATTGATGGTAGTAGCCAGGCCGCGTTCGAGCAAAGCCTTCAGGCCGCGCGGCGCGATGTGGGTCCCAAGGACCGCCTCAAGCTTGAGGCGGCGATCAGGGAACATCAGGCGCGAATGTTTGCCAAGGCAGACAATCGACAGGAATATGAGCGGCTCGTGCGGCAGGGCATGGACGGCCTCACCGCGCCAGCCATCGTCAGACAATTCGACAAGGATGTCGATCGGGTAAGCGGAAAGGCTGCAGACGCCGTCTTCGACGCGAAGCGCGCGCTGAAGGAGCTTTGAGGGCGCGAAGGGGTCGGAGCCATTCTCGTTTGTGGTCGTTCCCGTCAAATGACGCGTCAATTGTGCCTGACCATCTTGCTGACCGTCGCCGGCTGCGCCTCTCCTGTGAATGCGCCTATGCCTCAGTCGTCAGCGTTACCGAGCGCGGCGAGCGCTGAGGATGACGGCACGTATCTGCAGCGCATAGACCCCTTGGGTGGGCAATGGCGTGTAGAACGGCTCGGGCGGCAAGACTTCACGCGGTTCAATGGCTGGATAAACTTCAGCGGCGGCGGTTTCCTTAATCATGGTGCCGGCTGTAGCGGCGGATATCCAGCATTTTACCGGATTGAGGAGAATCATATTTCGATAACAAGGCTGGAAAAAGCGCAGGTGGGGAAGTGCGCCTCCACCTCCACGGCAACCCGTCCGCTCGCCATCGAAAGTGAGCGCCGTTTGGCCTCGTTCCTGGATGAGGTCGTCAGTTGGAGCCGTCCTGACGAACGCACGCTGCTTCTGACGGGCAGCGGTGGTGAGAGCGCGCTGCTCACGCAACCAATCGAGCCACATCCTGAGATCGCGGGGCGATGGCTGGTCGAAAGCATCGGCGGCAAGGCACTGGTTACAGAGGAGCGTCCGCCGATGCTTTCGATCTCGATGGACTCTATTGGTGTATATGCGGACTGTAATTCAATGGGAGGCACGTTCTCCGTTCCTGCACCTGGTCGGATCAAGGTAACCGGTCCCTTCGTCTCAACTTTGATTGGATGCTCAGCTGAGGACGCTGCGGAGGATGCGCTCATGACTGCGGCAATCACGAGCGCCACTGCGTTCCACCTGCAAGGTGACAAGCTGATATTCTCCGGTAGCAAAGACATGGTGGTGCGTCGTCCCCCGCCTCCAGATCGAAGGCTTACAGGCGAATATGTCGCGTGCGGAGACACTCTCCTCGGCGCCTATCATGAAGGGCCAATTACCCTTCTAATAGACAGTCACAACATGGCCGATAATGCCGGCTGCTCCGCCAGCTACAGCACAAATGGCCCGCACATATCGCTTGTATTGGAAAAAAACCGACCAACCTGCGCGTCCCCTGCTCCACCCTTTTTACCGGGACAGCCAGTAGCTATTGGCGGCGCTATTTCGCCCTTGGCGACCGTGCGCCCTGACGGGTTTGGATTTGATGAGCAAGGTCGATTGATACTTAGGACTATGCGAGGGCTGCTTAAAATGTGCCGCAAAGGTTCCCCTTTGCCCCTGGGCGGCTGAGAGCGGAGCCGCAGATGCAACTGCGCACCTATCTGCCTCTTCAGGTTCGGACATTCCTCTTTCGCCCGGCCAACCCCCGCGGGTGGAAACCAACCGACAAATAAGTGCATCTTTGGTGGACGATGCCTTCAAACGTTTACTGTGATGGCCCCAAACGTCGCAACCGCATGCTCCGATATCGATCATGAGAACCAGCAAAGAGTTTCCGAGGCTTCATTCACTTACCACTGTGACCTTGTTCTTCCCAATTAGTTTAAGCGCCATCAGGTACAAAGGATTGACAGCGAGGTGGAATAATGGCGATCTCCCAAGACAAATATCAGTACGGTGCAGCCCGGCCACTTATGCTGGCCGGTTGAGGACTAGCAGCTTCCGGGTTGGCTGCCTTGGAAACCAGCACAAGTACACGAGCCGCGCGCGGTTTGCGCTGGCATCTTTTACCCACGGACGAACGGATGGCAGCGGCCTTGAGAAGGCCCTTCAATCGCCATTTCGTTGCGGAATAACAACAGGTTGCCGTCAGGTCATTAGCTTGCCAGTCTACGTCGCCGGAGGGGGCGGAACCCACCTCGAACCGCGTGTTACCAGCCATTACCTCGCCGCCCTGATCGTGGAGGGGGGCGCGTGCGGCGCTGGTTGGACGTCGTCCCGCGGCGTGGGCAACATTCAAGCGTGAAGAATGGATCCAACACGATCAGCGTGAGTTCCAGCGCGTCCTCGACGCTCTGGTCAGGGCCGAGGACCCCACCGCAACCGACGACGACATCCTGTCGGTCATGAAGGCGATGACGATCAATTGCGTTCGACTTCGACCAGGACGATGCATCGCGGGATAGGGCAACTGTGCAGCACACCGATGTTGAAGTGGTGGGGGACCGCGTGCGGTTAGGCTAGGACCAGATTGTCGGTGACAGCGGAAGTCGCGAAGCTCTGGCCGCTGACGGCAACGCGGATGTCCGGGAGCAAATGGGTCTGCGGCTTTCTGGTGCCAAAGAGCCGGCCGCGCGCGTCGCTCCGAGGATCTCGGCATCTTCGCATGTCAGAAGGTACGATTGACCTGTCCGACGCGGCGTGCGTCAAAAGCCGCAAGCCACTTGGTCCTCACAACCTCATACAGGCTGGCCGGAAGCAGGCCGTAGGCGACATTTCCCTCCTTGCCGCCGGGAACGGGACGGATGTCGGGACCGGGCTATTGAAAGCGGTTGGCTTCCGAGAGGATGATCCAGGAGCGAGCGTCATCGAGACCAAGGCGCGCCTTGGTCCTAGTGGGAATCTCGACCGCCAGTCGTTCGTCGGTGGGCGGCGTGTGGGTCACCGGAAGGACTGTAACCAACTGCTTGCCATCCTTGGTCGTTGTCGCGAGCAAAACGCACAGGGCCGATCCTTGCTGCCGTCCTCGACGCCGCTTTTAGCTTCATGGCTCCAGAGAAAGGAATGTCGAATAAACAAGGCCGGGAACCGGGTTCGGTAGCGGCATCAGTGATCCCGCAACTCATCATCGAAATTTGCGGCCTCGACCGGCGGGCGCGCCGAGGCGACAGCTGCGCGATCCTCCTCGCTGAAGTCGCCGAATGAGAGTAGCTCGCGATCGCGGCTCTTGAGCCGCTGATAGTCGGCGTGCGACATGAGGACGAGGCTGTCATGCCCATGATGCGTAATGGTGAGCGGGCTCTCCAGCGCTTGCCGGCTGATGCGGCCGAACGACTTGGATGCCTCGACGGAACTGACTGAATGGGCCATTGCGATTCTCCTATCCGGAAAGTACGGAGTTTCCGGATAGGCTTCGAGGGGTCGCACAAATTATCGCGTGTGAAGGCAGCTATGGCTGCGCCAGCCGCTGGTAGGTCTCATTGCTGGCCAGTTCCAACGCGCTCTTGAAGATCATTCAGGTGGGATTGGCATAACCGCGCGCCAGGCTCTGCGCCCACAACAGAAGGATGTTAATGCCTGTTATTGTTTGCCGCGGGTGCGCAGCGGCAGGCTGGCGGAGCCGCTCGCCCAGCTTGGCGACCAGGACGCACGCCCTTTTTCCAGAGGCGCAATAATTTGGTCGGGTGACCTCCTGATAGATATCTGCCCGTCTGGTCTTGCTGCCGCTAGTGTTGTTCTTCCGTCCCATGATGTTTTCCCTTCCAATCTGGAGCCGAAGGCGATGGCGCCATCGACTTCTGCCCACTGGCGAAAGCGGGAGGGTTGAACCGGCAATGTCAGGGCTGGTTGGCGGCGAGGGGGATCGCCCGGCTTGTACAAGCGGAGGGCGGAAAGCTGGGGAAACTCTGTTGGAGCTGGCGGTGGCCTGTGGCGAGGTTAATACACCAAGCGAGTGCCGCGAGACGGTCCAGCCCTTGCCGGGAAGGGAGGAGGCCAACAGTAATGAAGGAACGACGGCGCGAGGATCTTGAACAGGATCGGGTCAGTGTCTAATTTCACGTCCGGCCGTTGTCGGCTGCGATAGGAAGAGGATAGGAAGAAAGGAGGCAAAGCAATGTCCCTCTCCCATTTTCAGCACCCCTTGGACATTGTTCATCATCCGCAGTTCGAGCCAGAGGTAAAGCGATCCATCCTGGCATCCTGGGCATCGGACGCTCATGCAGTTGAGGGCAAGCCCGCCCTGAGAAAGCCACCCAATGTACGGCGTCCATTCTCAGTCGATGATGTGATGAGAGCGCTGCGCGACCTCGACGGGCGCTCGCATTGAGCAATGTTGCACCGATTTCTGGTGCCACGCTACGGCCAGCGCTATTAGTGACCGAGCGGAAATGCGCTTGCGGACGCTAACGCTGGCCCTGGCACGGCAGATGGGTCGGTGAGCATCTGATCCCCTCCCACAAAGAGAGGCGGCTTGAGCTTACACTTGAAGAAAAGCGTGGGCGGGGCGACGTCGAGGAACGCGCCCCGCCTGCCTCACCCGATCAAACATTCCACGCGCTAAAAATGGGGGATTTCAGCACGCCCGAGGGCCTTGAAAAACCACTAAAGCTTACCAGATAAATCGCTGCCGGATGCCGGCAGGGTCCGGTATGGAGAGCGCCCGCTCTCTCGGGCGCATCTTCATAGACTTGTTGCTCAATGGAGGACTTGGATATGAGGACCAACTTCGACTTTACCCCGTTTCGAATGTCGACCGTGGGTTTCGATCGGTTGTTCGACCTGCTGGAAAACGGGTTGGCCGCAAATGTCGGCGAGGGCTATCCGCCTTTCAACATCATCCGTGAAGGTGATGATCGCTACCGCATCGACCTGGCGGTGGCCGGCTTCCGCCAGGAAGAGATCGAAATCTCGACGCAGCAGAATATGCTCGTCGTGAGCGGCCGCAAGAGCGATGGCGAGGAAGGCCATGTGCTTTATCGCGGCATCGGCGCGCGCGACTTTGAGCGCCGCTTTGGCCTGGCCGATCACGTTCAGGTTAGGACCGCGGACTTGAAGGACGGCGTGCTGTCGATTGAACTGATGCGCGAAATCCCGGAGGCGATGAAGCCCCGGAAAATCCGAATCAGTTCTGTGACTGGCGATCCCGAGCAACCGCAAGCAAGGTCCGCAATCGCGAACGATGACGGCATTCAGCTAGAGGCGAAACAATAAACGCATCGCCGCTGAAAACATGTGGCGATGAGTGCCAGCAACCCAAGGAGATGGATCATGGCAATGCGTGATTTGGTCCCATGGCGCCGGCAAGAGAATATGGCGCCTGCAATGTATCAACAAAGGGAACAGAGCCCCTTCGCTCAGCTGCATCGGGAGATGGACAGGCTTTTTGACGACTTCTTCCGTACCCCGATGCTGAGTGGGGGCGCTCTTTCCAGTCCAGGCTGGCCAAGCCTGGAGGTGAAGGAGAGTGAGGACCAGGTGACGATCACCGCAGAACTTCCCGGCTTGAACGAGAAGGATATCGAACTCTCCATCTATAATGGCGTCCTGACCCTCAAGGGTGAAAAGAAGAGCGAGCATCAAGATAAGGACCGGGGCTGGTCCGAACGCTTCTACGGCCGCTTCGACCGCTCCATCGTTCTTCCGATGGGCGCGGACGAAGAACATTGTGATGCCCATTTCAGTGACGGCGTGCTGACCGTGCGTCTTCCGAAATCGGCGGCAACCGAGAAGGAGCGCAGGATCCCGATCGGTTCGCCGCCGACGCAGCATTAATTCCTCAGGCGTGCCGCCTCGCGCGGCACGCCTGGTTTGTGCATGCAGCCGCATGTAGAGGCAATGTCGGCCACGTCGGCGCAGCTTTCAAGCCCTGCCACATCCTTGAAAACATCGTAGCGATGTTTGGGCTCGCGCTGATTGCATTTGTCGCCGCGGAGTCCGGGCCGCTAACTTTAGGGCAGTCGCGTGCAGGCTCAGCGATCATGAAGCGGCCTTTCAACTTATGCGCCGACATAATGCCGGTGCACTGGGAGCCCGGTCGTGGATACTGTTAAAGCGATCGGAGCGCGCGCGCGGGGCGGACAGACATGAGCGGTATCGACCCCAGCAATCCTATAGCCAAGGTCAGCATCCCGCCAGCTGTCAGCGTCGCGGTAACCAATATCCAGTCAGGCGACCAGGCAAATGTGAAAATCTGCACGATCACGAACCAGGCCGCGCCGAGACCCAGTCCGAAGGCCACTAGCGCGACGATCGTCGCCAACAGCGCATATTCGATCGCTTGGGCACCCAATATCTGCCAGCGCGTCGCGCCCAGCGTCTTGAGGATCACACTGTCATAAGCCCGCGTCTGCCGAGATGCCGCGATGGCGCCGATCAGCACCGCAATGCCGGCAAGGATCGCGACCGATCCGGCCAGAATTATCGCGGTTGCCATCTGACCTAACAGGAGTGTCACCTGTCCCACCACCTCACCGACCTCGATGATCGAGATCGATGGGAAGGCGGAAAGCAGCGCGCGCGTCAGCCGCCCTTCCGACTGTTTGGACGACGGGGTCGTCGAAGGCGAGGCCGTGATCGTCGCCGCCAGGCTATGGGGAGCGCCCCGCAGGGTGCTGGGTGAAAACACCATGATATAGTTGAAGCCCATCGTCTCCCAATTCACCTGTCGCAGAGAGGCGATGCGCGCCTCGATCTCCCGCCCAAGAACGGAAACCACCAGCCTGTCTCCGATCCCGACGCCCATGACCTTTGCCGCTTCGCGATCAAGCGAGACGAGCGGCGGTCCGTCATAGCCGCCCGGCCACCATTGCCCCTCCACGAGATCGGACCCTTCCGGCAGGCTGTCGCTGTAGGTGACCCCGCGCTCGCCGCGCAGGAACCAAGCGTCCCTGGGCAATTCCTCAAGGTCCGCGACCCGCGTGCCGCCATAGCCGACGATGGTTCCGCGCAAGGTAGGAACGATGTTGACCTGCGCGCCCGGTGCTTCCCGCACGATCAGGCGCTGGAAAGCCTGTTGCTGGTCGACGGGAATGTCGAGCACGAACTGGTCGGGGGCGGTGCGCGGCACAGTGTTGCGAATTTCGGCACTGAGGCTCGACTGGATCGCCGCCAGCGTGACGAATAGGGTGAGGCCGAGCCCCAGCGCCACGACCAACGCACTCGTCTGCGCACCTGGGCGGTGCAGGTTGGCGACGGCCAGACGCAGCAGCGCCGCCCTGGGCCGCCGCATCCGCCGCGCCATCCTTTGCACGAGCATGCCGATGCCGAGCAGGATCACCACCGTCGTCCCAATGGCGCCCAGCACCGAGGCTGCAAACAACGGTTCACGCGCGGTTCCGACGGCGAGCATGACGGTTGCCAGCGCGGCAATCCCCACGGCAACCGCGCTCGCTCTATCCAGTCCGCGCCGCCTGTCGACCGTCTCCCGGAACAGGGCCGCGGCGGGCAAGGTGCGCGCATGGGCCAGCGCCGGCACGATGAACATGAAGGCGACCAGAAGGCCGTAAGCCGCGCTGATCAGGAAGGGCCGGATCGTCAAGGTGAAGGAAGACTGGACGGGCAGCAGGTCACCGGCCGCCGCCAGCAGCAGTGCGGGCAGCCCCGCCCCCACCAGCAGACCGCAGCCTGTCGCCAAGAGGGCGACTATACCGACCTGCATCAGGTAGATGCGCGATATGTCGCTCGACGTCGCGCCCAATATCTTGAGCGTTGCGATGCCGTCGCGCTTGATTGCAAGATAGGAGGTGACGCCATTGCCCACCCCGATCCCCGCAATGGCAAGAGCGCTCAACCCGATGAGCGACAGAAACTGGCCCATGCGCTCGAAAAAGCGGCTGATTCCCGGCGCGGCGCGGTCGCGGTCCTTGATCTCGAACCCTGCGGCTGGGAAGGCGCGTTTCAACGCATCGGCCGCCGCGCGGACATCCGTCCCGGGCGCCACCCGGATACGATACTTGCTTTCATAAAGGCTGCCGGGCTGGAGCAAGCCCGCGCGGCGGAGGCCCTCCAGAGACGTGATTGCGACCGGTCCCAGCGTGAAACCTTCCCCCACGCGATCCGGCTCATCCACGATGATGTCCCGGATGCGGAAATCCGCGCTGCCGTAGCGCAGATGCTGCCCTGGTCGAAGCGCAAGCCTGTCGGCCAGTCCTTGTCCAATCACCAGCTCGTCGGCCCGCAGCAGCCCGGCCGAGCCTCTCTTCAGCATCAAAGTGCCGTAAAGCGGATAGGCCCAGTCGACGCCCTTCAGTTCCGTCAACACGGCGGCGGCCCCACTGTCGCTGCTCGAGCGTTGCGCCATGGCGCGCAAGCGAATGGTTTCGCTCAGTTGGCCCAGCCGACGGAAGGCGACCTTCTCCTCCCCGCTCGCTTCGCGCTGCGACATGGCGACTTCGAGATCGCCACCCAGCAACGATTGCCCCCTGCTGGCGATTTCCCCCGTGATGGCGGCGGTCAAATTGCCGATCGTCGCCAATGTTGCCACGCCAAGGAAAAGGCAGATGAATAGCAAGCGCAGTCCTCTCAGGCCGCGGCGCAGGTCGCGCAGTGCGATGCGCCAGCAGCCCCGCCAGTCCAGGCCCTGCCTCATGTCTGTCTTTCGGCCACGATCAGGCCATCGCGCATTTCAACGATGCGGCTGCATCGTTCGGCAAGGGCGGGATCATGGGTGATGATGACCAGTGTCGCGCCATTGGCGGCCTGCCGCGCGAAGATCAGGTTTATGATTGCGCCGCTTGTTACCCCATCCAGATTGCCTGTCGGCTCGTCGGCGAACAAGATTTCGGGGCCGGGCGCAACGGCACGGGCGATAGCCACGCGCTGCTGCTCGCCGCCGGACAGCTGCGCGGGATAATGGTGCAGCCGGCGGCCGAGCCCCACAGCCTCCAGTTCGGCCGCAGCCCGCGCGAAAGCGTCCCTTGCACCGGCAAGCTCCAGCGGCACGGCGACATTTTCGATCGCCGTCATCGTCGGCAGCAAGTGAAAGCTCTGCAGGACGATGCCGATCCGGCCGCGCCGTGCCCGCGCCAGTCCGTCCTCATCGAGCGGGCCATAGTCTATGTCGGCGACCCGCACCTCTCCCGCGCTGGCGCGCTCCAGTCCGGACAGGATTGCCATCAGCGACGATTTCCCCGACCCCGATGGCCCCAGGATCCCCAGGCTTTCTCCCCGCCGGATCGACAGGTCAACGCCCTTCAATATGTTTGTCTGTCCCAGAGACAGGGTGACATTGCGCGCCTGGATGGCGATATGGGTTGGATCAGACGAACCGTGCATGAATGAAGGAAAATCCCGATGGCGCGACAATGGCCAACATATGTGGCCTGGGGACTCATTGTGCAATTGCTCGCCGCCTGCTCGGGCGAGCCAGCATCGAACAATGCCGCCCCCTCACGCACGCGCGCGGAAGGCCGCGCGGCGTCGATCGGCGAGCGAAAGCTGATCCTGGCATTTGGCGACAGCCTTTATGCGGGCTATGGCGTCGCCCAGAATGAAAGCTTCCCGCACGAGCTGGAAAAGGCCTTGAAGGCGCGGGGAGACGCCGTTGAAGTCCGCAATGCGGGCGTGTCGGGAGAAACCACGCAGGGTGGTCTTCAGCGGCTAGCCTTCACCCTGGACGGCTTGCCGCGGAAACCCGATCTGGTTCTGCTGGGCCTGGGCGGCAACGACATGTTGCGGGGCCTGGACCCGGCGCAGAGCGAGAAAAACCTGCGGGCCATGCTGGACATGCTGAAGGCGCGGAAACTGCCTGTCATGCTGACAGGCATGCTGGCCGCGCCGAACATGGGCGCAGCCTATGCGGACCGTTTCAACGCTATTTATCCCGCAGTGGCGAAGGACTATGGCGTTCCACTATATCCCTTCTTCCTAGAAGGCGTGGTTGGCAATGCCAAATATATGCAGCCAGACTCCATCCACCCCAATCCGGCCGGCGTAGACATCATCGTCGGCAAGATAGCGCCTCAGGTCCTTGGTCGCTTGGCCTCACAACGATAGAAGCTGCCACCGTTGTGCGCACTGGACACAGAAGCGGCATGCGAGTCCAGTCTGCCATTCGGCTTCGCGCAGCAGTTACTCGGCATGACGCCAATTGGCCCGGCGCTCAGTCCCTGTGTGGACTTCCCTGTCCAACACTACTCCATTCGACGTTTCGTGTCGCGTACATCACGCTTGCAAGAGCAAGCAGCAGCAGAACCGAACCGATCAATAGCGACCATGCCTCAAGACTGAGGAGCACGAAGAGCAGCGCGTACAATCCAATCAGCAGCGCGCCTACGAATCGACCGCGTCGCCAGCTCCCCAGCACCGTAGCGCTGTAAGCCGATAGCAGGCCGATGATCGCGCCTGCGCCCAAAAGATAAGCCGGGGTGAAGCCGATCACTTCTGCAAAGGCGAGCAGCAACACGAAAAACAGCACAAGCGCTGCCCCGGTCAGCAAATATTCCGCCGCTGCGACCTTCGCCCCGCCGACAATGTCGAACAGCAGGAATGTCAGAAAGGTGAACCCGATAAACAGGAAGCCATATTTTACTGATCGATCTACCTTCGAATAGAGGTTGATCGGCTCGATGAGACCGACAGTCACAGCCCGCGAATTGCCACTGACGGCTTCTACAGTCCGGCCAGGGTCGCGGCTGACAGCTGATGCCCTACTGTCGATGACCGGTGCCATTGCATAGCCGGAGTCGTCATTCAGAAGTGGCGGTCCGAGTTCCTCCATAGCCACGGGAGGCTGGCCGAGCGCCAACTTGTCGATCACATAACGTGCAGTAAAGCCGCGGTCCGAGATAGTGCGCCTTTCCGGAAGGAAAGCCCCACCAAAACTTGGGCTCGGCCATGTCGATCTCACTTCCCAATGGGTCTTGCCACCTCGTGGCACTAGACTCAGCGAACGACTGCCCCGCAAGCCAAAGTCATAGGTTACAGCTAGCCTTCCTTCCCCCGTCCATGGGACAAAAGCGAAGAAACCCTGTCCGCCCGTGGCCCCAGGACCTTTGCCCGGCTGCACCGCAAGCGCCTTTCCGGCAACAGAAAACGAACCACCGTTGGTCAGCCCGCGGGCATCGGACGCTCCAATGCGCAGTTCCGCGCGGTCCCATAATAACCGCTCTGCAGTGATGCCGAATCGCGGCAAGTCCTGCGGCAGCTCGAAACGGGCGGTCCCTTTAATATGTGCGTCATAGAGGACGCTGCGATAGATCGATTTGCGGCGTTCCTCCGGCCTGACGACGGTCGTGACGAAATTCTCGACCGGGGAAATGTAGAGCAGCTTTTCGATTTCGACAGTGCGGGTAATCGTTTGCCCGCCAACCTGCTCCTCTTGCACTTGGGCGATGCGGAATGGAACCGCGACGACCGGACCGGCGATAATCTGAGGCCCGCCCCATCCTGCGTTGATCGCATCCTGGGCAGTCTGTGACTGGCTCTGTCGATCCCACACGAGTGCATAAACCAGCATCAAGGGCACAATGAGCGCCAATGCCACCAGTGCCGCGAATAGAAGCTTGATCCCGGGCGAACGCGCTTTGCGTGATCCTTCGGCTGTGCCTTCGATCAATGTTTCCTCCCACAGGATAGGATCATTATGATCCCACCATAGCTATCGCCAGGGCTGAGGGATACGGGCCAGCGGGGTGCAACCAACTAAGGCGCGGGCGATTTGGCATGAAAAGCCGCGCTACAAGTTGATCTGGGGATTGGCACTCGCTCACGCCAGGGCTGACATATGTCGAGATCATGGGCTGCGAGCCTTATTGCACCTTGGCGGTCCGCCTATTCTGGAAGGGATCTATGAGGCCTTGGCGCTGATGGCCTTGGCCGCTTCAAACGGTCGATCCAGTTCAAGCCGTTCCGCGGCGGCCAAAGCATCGTTGAAGCCTGCACCGCAGAATATGGGAATACCGCTTGCCTCCATCTCGTTCAGCAGCGCACCCTTGGCCCCCTGCTTGCAGCTTCCTTCGACGTCTCTAATGAAGACCGCAGCCACCCGCCCAGGGAAATCGCGCACGACCCGCGCGTAAATCTCGACGTCATGCTGGCCATTGTCGCCGATCAGCAGGAAACGGAGCTGCGGGTAAAAAGCGAGTATGGCCTCGATGGCAGCGAGCTTGTGCGTATCATGCGCCGCCTTGATTAGCTTGCCAGGGTCGATGCCATAGTCTGTTAGGAACATGGGTCCATGGGGAATACCGTTTCGTTCCATGAACTCGGCGATGAAGCCGTAGAGATTCCACGGACTGGACGACACATAGAAGAAAGGCCGGGCGGGTGCTTGATGATCATGGGCGATCATCTGGTAAAGCTTCGCCGCGCCCGGCACGGCCAGCCTGTCCTGCGGGCGATCCACCAGTACCCTGCGCCAATTCTTGACGAAGTTCGTTGCCCCGGTTTCCACGACTGTATCGTCAATGTCGGATATGACGCCCCAATGGCTGTCCAACGCGGGCGCCATGATGGGCACCGCCATCTTAACTTGCTGCGCCTCCCGCTCGGGGGTTGATACCACCGCCTCTTCCCACCTGGTGGTCTCCGGCAGCGGCTTTTTGAGCGGGAGCGCGAAGCTGAAATAGCCTTCTTCGTCGGTCCACGTTTCGGCCGTCCCTCCGTAAGCGTCGCAACGGACACAGATTTCCGGCACTTCTTCGCTATTGTAGATCGCCATCATCGCGCGCAAGCGGGACAGTGTTCCCTCGCCCGCATCAAGCGGATCTCTGAATCGGATAACGCGGCCCGAGAAGCGGACCTCACGATCGTTGCGATAGCCGGCATAGGTGAGCAATCGGATTTTTCGCGCAGGGTCCTCATCCCTGAAAAGTAGGTCCTCGATGCGGTCGATGTCAGCTTCCACATCCACTGCGGCGGCGCGCAGGAAAGTGCTAAAAAAGGAGCGCTGCTCGGTCATGCCTGAGCCAACGAGGCGGCGATGGACCGGTTCCCCTTCGCACGCAGCTTATGTCTCTTTATGGTGCGCCGTCCCCATTGCTTCCGTCTCGACTGTGATACGGGCTTGATGTTATCGTCCATGTCACGGACATGGAGCTGCGGGAGGGGGACGGGCTATGACGATCTATGCCGCATCAGGGGCGGAGTTTGACGCCAACTCCACCTACGCAAGAACGCAGGCCCATTCCGACGCCGCGACGCTGGCGGATGGCAGCGCGATCTTCATCTGGGTGGACGCCGATTTCAACACGAGCGCTAATCGCTACATCCGGGCGAAAATCTATGCGCCTGACGGGTCCGCGCAGAGTGCCGAATTGACGCTCGTATCAGGATCGAGCTTCATAAATCCGGCGGTAGCCGGCCTGACGGGTGGCGGTTTCGTCGTCACCTGGGAAGGTCAGATGACCGTCCAGGCGCAAATTTTCGACGCAAATGGTGTGGCTGCCGGAGCCGCCTTCAACGTGAGCCCGGCCGGTCTCTCCGCCGACCGCCCCGATGTGACGGCGCTCGATGGCGGCGGCTTCGCAATCAGCTGGCATGATGAAAGAACCAGCGGCACCGATACGTCGCGATCCGGCGTCCATGTCCGCAGCTTCGACCAATATGGCGCAGCGCTGCAGCCGGACACACTCGTCAACCTTGCCACAATCGGCAACCAGGCAGATGCGTCGATTGCGGCCCTGCCCGGCGGCGGCTATGTCGTCACCTTCACGGACCGGGGCGGCTCGAGCTGGCTGATCAAGGCGCGCATCTATGATGCGGCAGGCGCGCCGGTCGGATCGGAATTTGTCGTCAATAGCGGGGCTGGCGCGACATCGGTTGAGTCGTCGGTGACTGTGCTTGCCAGCGGTGCCTTCGCCGTCGCCTGGTATGAGACCGGTACGGCCGGGAGCGGTCATGCAATCCAGCTTTTCTCTGCATCGGGCGGACGGATCGGATCGCAGATAAACGTGCCAAACGGCCTGTCGGGCACGCAGGTCGGCCCCAAATTGGTGGCGCTCGCCGAGGGCGGATTTGCCCTTGCATGGACTGCCAACACTGGGACGCTGAGCGATGGGTCGGGCCGCGCAGTGTTCGTCCAAGTCTTCGATGCGATGGGTCAGGCAGCCGGCGGTCCCATGCTCGCCAACAGCCAGACCCTTGGCGACCAGTTCGATCCGACGATTACCGCCCTGGGATCGGGTGGCTTCATGGTCAGCTGGACAGATAGTGCGGGCGCCGGAGCCGATGACGATCAGGTGAAGGCCCGGATCTTCACCCCGCAATATCCGGTCGAGATCACGTCGGACGGAGGCGCAGACGATGCCACCGTCACAGCCAACGAAAATCAGCTGAGCGTCACCCAGGTCGGGGCGACCGCCGGTAGTGCGTCGGCCGATATTCGCTACACGATCGATGGCGGCGAGGATGCGGGACTGTTCACCATCGATACCGCGTCCGGCCTGCTCAGCTTCCTCATGGCGCCGGACTTTGAAAGCCCATGGGGGAGCGACAATCTCTACACCGTTCGGGTCCGGGCGAGCAATATTTACTACAGCGATGCCCAGACAATCACTGTCAGCATCGGCGATGTGAATGAAGCGCCCCGCATCATCTCCAATGGTGGCGGCACGACCGCCTCACTACAACGACAGGAAAATTCGATCGCAGTGACTACTGTGGTTGCTTCCGATTTAGAAGGCGACGGAGTCACCTATGCGATCGCGGGCGGACCCGACGCGCATCTATTTGCCATCGACGCCGCGACAGGCGTGCTGACCTTCATCAATGCGCCAGACTTTGAGGCTCCGACGGATTTCGCCGAAGATAATTTCTACACCGTCGTGGTCGCCGCCAGCGATGGAACGCTTTCTTCAATCCAGCGGATCGAAATCCTCGTTGAAAATGTCAACGAGGCCCCACGCATCACCTCCTATGGTGGGGCCACTACGGCAGCTGTCCCCGTCATGGAAAACCAGCAGACAGGCGCACTCGTCCAGGCGACGGACGTCGAGAGTGGCGCAGTAACCTATGCGATCGCGGGGGGAGCCGACGCCGCATTGTTCACCATCAACACGGCGACGGGTGAACTGCGGTTCAGAGCTGCGCCGGATTTTGAAATGCCTGCAGACGCTGACCGCAACAATGTCTATAACGTGCTGGTCTCTGCGAGCGATGGAACTTTGTCTGCCACGCAGATGATCGAAATACGCGTCGAAAACGCCAATGAAGCACCTCTATTTCGGTCTTATGCCGGAGCCAGCAGCGTCTCTCTTGCGATCAGCGAAAACCAGCAAGGCGCGGCGTTCGTAAATGCAATCGACCCCGACGGCGCTGTCGTGACCTATGCATTGGCAGGTGCGGATGCCAATATGTTCGTGATCAACATGTTGTCCGGGGAACTGCGTTTCAAATCCGCGCCCGATTTCGAAGCACCATCCGATGTGGATCGCAATAATGCCTATGAGGTTCAGGTCACCGCCACAGACGGGAGTCTGAGCAGCGTTCAGTCGCTCCTGATCAGCGTAACCGACCTGACTGAGGCCGCCTATATCATCGGCACTGCCGGAAACGACCTCATCTCGGCGAGCAAAACGGTCGCCGGACAAGCTTTTGCGACAGCCTATGGGGACCGGATCGAGGGTCGAGGTGGTGCGGATATAATTTCCGGCGGAGGAGGCAACGACATTATAGACGGCGGAGCCGGTAATGACCGCCTGAATGGCGAAGCTGGGGCCGACATGCTCACCGGCGGGCTTGGCGCGGATATTTTTGAGTTTGCGAGCATCGCAGACAGCGGACCGGCCACGACCGATCGCATCATTGACTTCAGCCGACAACAGGGTGATATCATTTCGCTGGCGAACATCGACGCCAAGTCGTCAACAGTTGCGAACGATGCTTTTAAGTTCATCGGCACGAAGGCGTTCAGTAAGGAGGCCGGGCAGCTTCGCTATGATCAGTTCGGTGGAAACAGCTATTTGTCGGGCGATGTAAACGGTGATGCCATCGCTGATTTCCAGATCGAAATAATCGGCAGCGTCAAGTTTGCTGCCAACGATTTTATCCTGTAACTAACGACTTTTATAGCGACGATATTGCCGGACTTAACTTCTGCAAACGAACATCTTACGTTTAGTAGCGGTTTGGTTCCCTGTCGCTGGCTGGCCCACCAATCAGTGGGGGTAGCGAACATACGCGCCGATGGTCGCTGATGTCTGCTTCGGGAAGGTCCATCGTGACAGGATAGGCCTCGGCGGTCTTACCATCGCCGTCGAGCAGCGTCACAAGCGTCTTGAATTCTCCCCCTCGCGTACGGCGCCTGGTGACGCAATCGTTCGAAGGGACGCTTGGCCATTGTTGCCCGCCGCTGCGGGAACCGGCCCTTAAGACGACATCGAGCTAGTGCCCTTTCAGAGGGTTATTTTTTTGCGTGCGACGGAGGTTGGCTCTGCTATGAGGCGAGACTGGCTGGCGGGGGCGCTGTCCATCGGAAGTTCAGGAGTATGAAGTGAACGAGCAAGTGTCCCACAAAGCTTTGGATCGTCGCGACTTGCTGGCAGCGCTGAGGGGCTTTAGCCGAGGCGACTTCAGCGTTCGGCTGCCTGAGGATCTTGATGGACAGGATGGCGAAATCGCACTTCTGTTCAATCAGGTCGTTGGTCTTGAAGAGCAGATGACGAGCGAATTTGAGCGTCTTTCCCACGTGGTAGGCAAGGACGGCAAGATCACGCAGAGGGGCCATGTCCCGGGTGCGATGGGGGGCTGGGAAGCGAAAATTCGCTCGGTCAACGAGCTTATCGAAGACATGGTCCAGCCCACCGCGGAGGTCGCGCGTGTCATCGGCGCCGTGGCCAAGGGGGACCTGTCACAGTCGATGACAGTCGAAATCGATGGTCGCCCGCTGCGCGGAGAATTTCTCCGCATCGGCAAGGTCGTAAATACGATGGTAGAGCAGCTCGCATCCTTTGCCTCGGAAGTGACCCGCGTGGCGCGTGAGGTGGGGACTGAGGGCAAGCTCGGCGGGCAGGCGACGGTGAAGGGCGTCGCCGGCACCTGGAAAGACCTTACCGACAACGTCAACGCCATGGCGACCAACCTCACGGGGCAGGTGCGCAACATCGCTGAAGTGACGACCGCCGTTGCCTCGGGTGATCTTTCCAAGAAAATCACGGTCGAGGTGAAGGGGGAGATCCTTGAGCTGAAGAACACGATCAACGTCATGGTCGATCAGCTTAACAGCTTCGCCTCGGAAGTGACGCGCGTGGCGCGCGAGGTGGGCACAGAGGGCAAGCTCGGCGGGCAGGCGCAGGTCGAAGGCGTCGGCGGCACGTGGAAGGACTTGACCGATAACGTCAACCTGATGGCCGACAATCTCACTGGCCAGGTGCGCAATATCGCGGAAGTGACGACGGCAGTCGCTTCGGGTGACCTTTCCAAGAAGATTACCGTCGATGTGAAGGGCGAAATCCTGGAGCTCAAGAACACCATCAACGTCATGGTGGACCAGCTCAACAGCTTCGCATCGGAAGTGACCCGCGTCGCCCGCGAGGTGGGTACCGAAGGCAAGCTGGGCGGACAGGCGCAGGTGCCCGGCGTCGCGGGCACCTGGAAGGATTTGACCGATAACGTCAACCTGATGGCTGACAATCTCACCGGCCAGGTGCGCAACATCGCCGAAGTGACGACGGCGGTCGCTTCGGGTGACCTTTCCAAGAAGATCACCGTCGACGTGAAGGGCGAAATCCTGGAGCTGAAGAACACGATCAACACCATGGTGGATCAGCTCAACAGCTTCGCGTCTGAAGTGACCCGCGTGGCTCGTGAGGTGGGTACCGAGGGCAAGCTGGGTGGGCAGGCCCAGGTGCGCGGCGTCGCAGGTACATGGGCGGACCTCACCGATAATGTGAACCTCATGGCTGCGAACCTCACTGGCCAGGTCCGCAACATCGCGGACGTCACGACCGCCGTGGCCAAGGGGGACCTGTCGAAAAAAATCACGGTGGAAGTGAAGGGCGAAATCCTAGAGCTTAAGAACACCATCAACACCATGGTGGACCAGCTAAACGGTTTCGCCTCGGAAGTGACACGCGTGGCACGCGAAGTCGGCTCGGAGGGGAAGCTTGGCGGGCAGGCGAAGGTGGAAGGGGTCGCCGGCACTTGGGCGGATCTGACCGATTCTGTCAATCTCATGGCGGGCAACCTGACCGCGCAGGTCCGAAACATCGCCGAAGTCACAACCGCCGTCGCCAGAGGCGACCTGTCCAAGAAAATCACCGTCGATGTGCGGGGGGAAATTCTTGAGCTGAAGGACACCATCAACGTGATGGTTGATCAGCTCAATTCCTTCGCCTCGGAAGTGACGCGCGTGGCGCGCGAAGTGGGGTCAGAGGGTAAGCTTGGGGGCCAGGCACAGGTGGAAGGCGTCGGCGGCACCTGGAAGGACTTGACCGACAATGTGAACGACCTGGCGGCTAATTTGACCGGGCAGGTCCGTAACATCGCCGAAGTGACGACCGCGGTGGCCTTAGGCGACTTGTCCAAAAAGATCACGGTGGATGTGAAGGGCGAAATCCTGGAGCTGAAGAACACCATCAACACCATGGTGGACCAGCTCAATAGCTTCGCGTCGGAGGTCACCCGCGTGGCGCGCGAGGTGGGCACCGAGGGCAAGTTGGGCGGGCAGGCTCAGGTCCGCGGCGTGGCCGGGACATGGGCGGACCTCACCGACAATGTGAACCTGATGGCCGCGAACCTCACTGGCCAAGTCCGCAACATCGCGGACGTGACCACTGCCGTTGCCCGTGGCGACCTTTCGAAGAAAATCACCGTCGATGTAAAGGGTGAAATCCTGGAGCTGAAGAATACCATCAACGTGATGGTCGATCAGCTGAACGGCTTCGCCTCCGAGGTGACGCGCGTGGCTCGCGAAGTCGGTACCGAAGGCAAGCTCGGCGGACAGGCCCAGGTCCCCGGCGTGGGGGGCACCTGGAAGGACCTGACTGACAATGTCAACCTGATGGCGACCAATCTCACCAATCAGGTGCGTGGTATTGCCGAGGTCGTTACGGCGGTGGCGCAGGGCGACCTCAAGCGCAAGCTCACCGTGGACGCCAAGGGAGAGATTGCCGCGCTAGCCGAAACGATCAACTTCATGATTGAAACGCTTGCCACCTTCGCCGACCAGGTGACTAACATGGCACGCGAAGTGGGTATCGAGGGCAAGCTGGGCGGACAGGCGCGTGTGCCGGGTGCCGCTGGCTTGTGGCGCGACCTGACTGACAACGTAAACCAGCTCGCCGCCAATCTTACCAACCAGGTTCGATCAATTGCGGACGTGGCCACCGCGGTTACAAAGGGCGATCTTACGCGGTCCATCGCCGTTGAAGCTTCGGGCGAGATGGCCGCGCTCAAGGACAATATCAACGAGATGATCCGCAACCTCAAGGACCAGACCTTGAAGAATGCGGAGCAGGACTGGCTCAAGACCAACCTCGCCCGGTTCAGCCGCATGCTGCAGGGCGAGCGGGATCTGACCACCGTTTCCAATCTCATCATGTCGGAACTGGCGCCGCTGGTGAACGCTCAATATGGCGTGTTTTATGTCACTGAGCGCGATGGCGACGAAATGGCGCTCGAGCTTGCTTCCAGCTATGGGGCCGAAAGCCGCGAGGACCTCAAGGCCAAGTTCAGGCTGCGAGAGGGGTTGGTAGGGCAAGCCGCAGCGGACAAGCGGCCCATCCTGCTGCAAAATGTCCCGGGCGACTTCATTCGGATCGGCTCTGGCCTTGGCACCGCAAGCCCCGCCAGTGTCGCCATCCTCCCCGCGTTATTCGAGGATGAGGTGAAGGCTGTAATCGAGCTCGCCTCGTTCAACGAGTTCAGCGAAACCCATCAGAGCTTTCTCGACCAGCTCATGGAATCGGTCGGCATCGTGCTGAACACGATTGCCGCGACAATGCGGACCGAGGGCCTTCTCAAACAGTCCCAGCTCCTCACGCAGGAGCTTCAGGCACGGCAGACTGAACTCACCACCAAGCAGGAAGAATTGCACGCCACCAACGAGGAGCTACAGGAAAAGGCGCAGTTGCTGGAGAATGAAAAGCGGCAAGTGGAAGCCAAGAACCTGGAAATCGAGATGGCCAGGCGCGCACTGGAAGAAAAGGCCGAACAGCTCGCGCTTACGTCTAAATACAAGTCCGAATTCCTTGCCAATATGAGCCATGAGCTACGCACGCCGCTCAACTCGCTCCTGATCCTCTCGAAATTGCTCTCCGACAATCCTCAGGGCAATTTGAACGACAAGCAGGTGGAATTCGCGCGCACCATCAACTCGGCTGGGTCGGACCTGCTCAACCTCATCAACGATATTCTCGATCTCTCCAAGATCGAGTCCGGCACCGTGTCGATCGAGGTCGGCGAGATGCCAATGGAAAGCCTCAGCCTGCATATGGAGCGCACCTTTCGCCAGCTGGCGGCGGACAAGAGGCTCAACTTCAGCGTCGAGTTCGACGCAGGATTGCCGGCGACGATCCGCACCGACGAGAAACGGCTGCAACAGATCGTACTCAACCTCCTGTCCAACGCGTTCAAATTCACCGCGGTCGGCGGCGTGACCCTGTCCGTGCGCACCGCTTTTCAGGGATGGAGCACCAACCATCCCATTTTGCGCGGCGCGGAAAAGGCCATCGAGATCGCGGTCACGGATACGGGCATCGGCATTCCACAGGACAAGCAGAAGCTCATTTTCGAGGCGTTCCAGCAGGCCGACGGCACCACCAGCCGGAAATATGGTGGCACGGGCCTGGGTCTTTCCATCAGCCGCGAGATCGCCCGCTTGTTGGGCGGTGAGCTGCAGGTTCGTTCTACGCCAAATGAAGGATCGACATTCACCTTATTCCTTCCCGAAACGGTCGCATCGCCGACGATCATTCAGGCCGGCACGCCGGCACGCTATGATAATGGCGGCGCGCTCGTACCTTCTGCCCTGCCGGGCGCGTTCGAGGTGAGCGATGATCGCGACACGTTGGACGGTTCTCCCTTCGTGCTGATCGTAGAAGATGATCCGACATTTGCATCCATCCTTCTGGATATAGCGCGAAGCGCGGGCCTGAAGGGCGTGGTATCGACCGCTGGAGCGGGGACGCTGGCGATGGCGCGCAAACTTCAGCCACATGCCATCACCCTTGATCTAGGCCTATCGGATATCGACGGCTTCGTGCTGCTTGACCTATTGAAGCACGATCCCCAGACGGCGCATCTACCCATTCATATCATCTCGGGCGCCGACAAGATCGCGAGGGCGCTGGATCTGGGGGCTGACGGGGTGACCGAAAAGCCGGCAGACAAGGAAAGCCTGTCGACTGTGTTCAGGCGGCTTGCGGAGCTCATTGAGACGAAAGCCACCTCGGCAGAACTGATTGCCCACCGTCTGAACGAGGAAGCCAGTCCGGCGCGGGGTGTGCTGCAGCTGGAGGGCGCAAAGATCCTCATCGTCGATGACGATATTCGCAACATCTATTCTCTGACGAGCGTCCTTGAAAGCTATGGTGTGGAGGTTCTCCACGCGGAAAGCGGCAAGGACGGCATCCTCATTCTGGAGCTGACGCCAAAGATCGACCTTGCGCTCATCGACATCATGATGCCGGATATGGACGGATACGAGACGATGCAGCAGGTGCGGATGCGCCCAGCACTCGCCAGCCTTCCGCTCATCGCCGTCACGGCCAAGGCCATGAAGGGCGACCGGCAAAAATGTCTGGACGCCGGCGCTTCTGATTATATCGCCAAGCCGGTAGACATCGACCTCCTGCTGGCGCTGCTCCGCGTGTGGATTGTGCGATCACGCGAAGCGAGCCTTGAAGCGCCGAACCTCAAGCTCGTCGAGCGGGTCGGCTCCGAATGAAAAGCAGTGATCTTGCTGTCGGCCCGATGGCATCGCCACACCCAACCGCAGTGGAAGGTAGTGAGATTTCGCTGCAAAAGGCTCGCGTGCTCGTGGTCGATGACGATGAGCGCAACCTGCTCGCCATGTCCCATGTGCTGCAGGACGTGGCGGAGGTTGTGCTCGCCAATTCCGGCGAAGAGGCGCTGCGACAGCTGCTCAAGGCCGAGTTCGCGGTCATTCTACTCGACGTCTACATGCCCGGCATCGACGGCTACGAGACGGCCAGGATCATTCGGTCCCGGGAGCAAACCAAACGCGTGCCGATCGTGTTCCTGACAGCCGTGAACAAGGATGACGAACATCTTTTGCGCGGCTATGCGATGGGTGCGGTCGATTATGTCTTCAAGCCAGTCGAACCCATGGTCGTTCGGTCCAAGGTGACCGTGTTTGTTGATCTGTTCAACATGACCAAGGAAGTCCAGCGCAAGGCTCGGCTGGAGCAACAATTGCTTGATGCCAATCTTCGCGCCAATGCCGAGCGGCTGCGGATCGAGCAGGATCTGCGCCGCGCAGAGCAGCGCCAGGCCGCGATCATCCACTCCCTGCCGATCATTCTATATCTAGAAGACCTGGCAGCGCAGGCTCGGGTGCCCAAATTCGTGAGCGGCAATTTCGCGGCGCTCACGGGTTTTGAACTGAGCGAACTGCAGGCCTCACCTGGCCTGTGGTCCGAGCGTCTGCATCCTGATGACCGGGATCGTGTGTTGGCCGCGCTGGCTGACCGTCCAAGTCGCCCAATATTCTCCACCGAATATCGCTGGCGATGCGCCGACGGAAGTTATCGTCACTTTCTGGACCAGGCGGTGTTGCTACCCGATCCATCCGGCAATCCCGTGGAATATGCTGGCACCCTGCTCGACATTACGGAGCGCAAGGAGCTGGAAAGCCAACTGACGCAAGCGCGCAAGATGGACGCCATCGGACAACTCACCGGCGGGATTGCGCATGACTTCAATAATCTGTTAGCCGCCGTCTTAGGCGGACTCGGCTTGATAGAACGGCGCTTGCCCTTAACAGAAGAGCATCTCAAGATCGTAGGGATGACGCGGCATGCCGCCGAACAAGGGGCTGAATTGGTAAAGCGCCTTTTGGCTTTTGCCCGACGTCAAAAGCTCGAACCGGAAGTCATCAACGTGGCCTCGCTCGCCGGCTCGGTCGCCGATCTTCTGGAGCATTCACTCGGCGGCCTGGTTGAACTTAAATGGGATGTGCGCAGTGACATCGGCCGCGTCTACGCTGACCCGACACAGCTTGAGTTGGCGCTGATGAATCTCATCATTAACGCTCGCGACGCAATGCCCGAGGGTGGTGTTGTCACAATCTCGGCAATGAACGCGCAAATTGACGAGGCACATGCATCAAAGGACTTGGTGGCGGGCGATTACATCGTCTTAACTGTCGAGGACCAAGGGACAGGCATCTCGCCCGAGATACTCGACCAGGTTCTTGAACCGTTCTTTACCACAAAGGCTGTCGGAAAAGGAACGGGCCTGGGCCTCAGCATGGTCTATGGTTTCGCAAGGCAGTCAGGGGGATCCGTTCGAGTAGAAAGTGAGGTCGGCGTCGGGACAAGCGTTTCTATTTGGCTGCCGCAGCCTTCCGCGTTAAGCCTTCGGCGCCATCTTCTTGATGATCCTTCCAAAGGTTTGACCTCTCCAGTCGGGCTCCGGTTCAACATCCTACTTGTGGACGACAATATAGCAGTTCGTGCGACAACCGCAGCGCTGCTACAAGACCTTGGTCACACAGTGAAGGAAGCCGGTGACGCTGAAGAGGCGCTGGATCTTTTCAGGATTGACCCTATGGCGATAGATATTGTGGTGAGTGATTACGCGATGCCCAGAACTTCCGGGACTGATTTGGTGAGACATATTCGGGCGTTACGACCCGGGACGCCTGCATTGATAGTTACTGGCTACGCAGAGCAGGCGATATCATCTGAAGTTACGATACTTACGAAGCCGTTCGAAGCAGACCATCTGACCGAATTTCTAAACAAGGTGTGGGAGGACAGCTTAGTCTTGGAACAGCCCCATGGCGACACCGAATAATCGATCCAGCGCGGGCGAGCACCTCTGCCGCCTCTGCCGACGCTTTTCGAATGTTTAATTGAAAAATGGGCCTCGTCGGGCGCGGGCCTTCCCTTCCGTGTAACTATCGGAAGAGCTTGGCTCGGGCGCCGATGTTGGACCTGGGTAATGCGAGCTTGCGCAATTTTTTTCCCGGCTTGCCTTGTGCTAATGTGAGCAGCGTGACCGGTGCCGCTGGGGAAGGCGTAATCTTCCAGGGATCAGCTGCACAGTCCTAGGCCGTTGAGGAGGCTTACGCGAACATCTTCCATCAGCTCAGACTAAACCCGTCTACCGGGCCCTTTCTGGATCACAGTGGCCTAGTTTGAATTTTTCGATCAGAAACGATGTCTCTGATCCTGATTTTCACCAGTTCGCAGCCGCGCCGCTCCGGAAACGCCACAATAGTCGGGCTGACGGTTCACCAGAGCATGTGCAACATAGATTTTATTCTGGATGCTCGCAGCACAATTTGGACAGTGAGGTCGCGGCCCTTTATTTACGCTGCGCGTCTTAATCGTCGATGAAGGTAGTTTTCGTCAAATCCGGCAATTTGGACCAGCTTGCCTGGATCAGCCACCAGAAGACTTCCTCGTTTTAGAATCATCGCCCCGCTCACGCGCAACTCCTTTAGAACCCTGTTCAGATGCACCGGGGTCATGCCAAGCGAGTCCGCGAGCAGAAGCTGCGACAAGGGCAAGGCAAGTTCCGGTTCATCCGTCAAACCGATGTTTCGGGCTCTGAGATACAACTCGCACATGAGGTGCGCGACACGCTCGATACTTGTTCGCCGCCCCATGCTCGTGATCCAGGCCCGCATGGTGCCTTCATCGACCAGTTGTGCGACGTACATCGCTTTCGCAATACCGGGGCGACGATCCATGAGCTCATCCATCTCCATCCGGTCAATCGTTGCCACGAGCGCAGGCGTGATGGTTTGAATGCTGTGATCCATTTCGGCCAGCAGGCCAATGTGCAGGTCGCATGCGTCGCCCGGCATGAGGAATGCCAAAACCTGACGAGTCCCATTGGGCAAGATCTTGTAGCGGCACGCCCATCCCTCTAGGACGACGAACACGGGCCCTGGCCGATCGCCTTCGCGAATAAGATCGCGCCGACCCGCGACGTTCCTCGGCTTGGAAGTCGCAGCTGTAAGGGCGGCGACGTCCTCGTCGCTTAAAGGGCCGAAGCCGTGCAGCTTGTCGATGAAGCGGTTTTCCACGCAACCTCATCCCACAGGATACCCCACATTAATATTGTTCAAAGTTATTGTCGAATGTTGATGTAAGTGCTGGTTTGCCCGCGCTAGAGCGTTATACCAGTCCCATCGTCGAACCGTCTACAGGCACCGGCGGCTGAGAGACGGGCACTCTCGCCTGAACCGGGAAAGCTGACATGGCCGATCTACGCTCCAACGATAATGACAGCAAGCGAGCTGGATCAGAGCCAACCCGAGAGCCCGATGCCTATGGCCAAGCCGCGATGCTGTTAGTGGAAAGTTTGATTCATGCCCTCATCGCGCGATCGGTCATCAGCGTGGCCGATGCTGTCGAGATCGTTGCCGTTGCAGCGGAAGTGAAGCAGGAGATCGGGCTGGAACTCGGCGATGGACCCGCGACCCTGCAAAGATCGGTGACACTGCTTAGGGCAATCAGTGCGAGCCTCAAGCCAGATATCAAGCGCGAATAGGCACGTTTGAACAAGACTCCCGCGTAAAGACAAAAAATACGCCCATCCTCGAACAATGATCCATGTTGCAGATGAGCTTCACACTCTTGGCTAGTATCTGACAAGTTGGGAGTAAGCCACATGCGCGATTACGATTCGGTGGAATATTACCAATCTCGGGAAGAGAAAGAGCGGGCGCTTGCCGCGGCGGCATTGGACCCGAAAATCGCGGCGATCCACCTAGACATGGCCGAACGCTATGCTGCCATCATAATGCGGTCGGCGCTGCCCCGTGCAGCAAACCATGGAGAACCATGACACGCGCGCTTTTCTGGCATGGAATTGCGACGTCGGCATAGCACCGGTCGCTTGTACGGAGATCACGCATCCTCGCCACCTGATGATCAAAGTCACGGCCTTTGCAAATGTAGATCGGGTCTGCATCTGCTCGGCGGCTATCAACCGACGATGGAAGCAGGCGACACGGCACAACCGCGCTGACCCAAATGTGGGAGAAGAAGGGCGGCTACACGGGCACGCAATGAGCACGCGCTGGCGATGCATGGACGAAGCAGAGTCTCGGCGCCGATCGGATCAGGCCCACCTACTGTGCGATCGCGACTGCTGACGATGCGGGCCAATCAGGTGACGTTCGCTGATCCTGCCGCCTTCTATCGCCTCAGCGAATTTAATCCGGACCATCACTTCATCAATGATGCTGTGATGGAACACTGATCGCCTTTTGTCGTTCAATCCCATATCAAAACGGAGATGGATATGGCCGGCCAGCCCTATTCTGACGTCGGAAAAGCTGTCGCGGAGGAGGGACAGGTCCTGCTGGACGGGCCGGACGGCATTGCGATCGCCCTGACCCCGGAAGCTGCCGAAATGACGGGTTGGGAATTAATCCGTGCCGCGGCGGAGGCTCGCCTGCAGCTAAGGGAGAGCTAATCCGCATCAAGGCCGAAGCGACGATAATGCGTCCGCCGCCAGGCCGTCTCTCGATGCTGCCGCAATGCTGTGGTCCAGGCGCTTACCTCGGGCGGGCGGTGAAGTCGAAGTATGCTTCATGCTTGCTCCTCCGGGCCGCAAATGTCGGCAAGGGCTATTGCCTTCCACTATTATCCGTCAAACCGACGATTGCTACCTTCGACCTGGCAGTGGCCGGCGTCCATCAGGGTGAGATCGAAATCAAGGCACAGCAGAACGTGCTGGTCGTGACTGACCGCAAAAGTGACAGCGAGGAACGCCATTGCAGACCGGTAGGGTCATTCCGCAGCCCCGGAGGTGAACGTGCCGATGGCGTTCGATCGTGTGCCCACGTCCTTGCTCTGCGTTGGCACGCCGAGTTCCTGGGCAAAGAAAGCGCAGGTTATCGCTAATCCTTCCTTGAGCGAGACGCGAGGTTCCCAGCCCAACATGCTTCGTGCCCGTTTGATGCCTGGCCGCCGGCGTCGCGGATCGTCGACCGGAAGCGGCGTGAACTTCACGTCCGAAATCGTGCCCGTCTCGGCCACGACATGGTCGAGCAGATCGAGGATGCGATGTTCTTCCGGGTTGCCCAGATTGACCGGGACCAAAACCGGCATCGGCGCTTCCATCAAGCGGACCAATCCGTCCACCATGTTCTGGAAGAAACCCGAGCCCCAATCCCCGTCGACCAGATGCCACCAATCCTGCGCCTGCGCTTGCCCATCGCGGCGAGTTATCCGCGCGGTGTACCAATTGGCGGGCAGGGCAGGATTCTTGACCCTGTCTCCTTCAGCGCGCTTATTCCACTAGGAAGTTGGCTGTTGACGTAATTTCACACAGTTTGATGTGCTCGCACGCGGGTACTTTGTGCTGCAGCGCCTCAACGATGCGCCGGATGATTCGAGGTGTGAGGAAGAAGTTCTCGCTGCAGAGGCAAGGCAAACCAACCCATAGGTGAATCACCGCTCAATCGCAGCGGCTTTCCGGTCGAGAGCCTTGGCTTTGCGATCTGCCTCATCACGTAACTTTGCTGCCTCCGCCTCCAGCCTCTCGGCCTCAACGTCGGCCTGCCGCTGATAGTTTTGGCCCTCAGCCTCCAAAGCCTCTGCAGAGGCCTCTCTCGATTTCCTCGCTGCGGCATTGGCACGATCCTGTGCCTCGCCGGCTTTTTCAGCGGGGCCTGACCCCCCATAGGGCAGGCCTGCTGCGTTGGCCGCAGCCCGATCCTGCTCTTCTCCCGCTTGCTCGGCGGGGCCGTCACATGCCGCCAACCAAAACAATGCCGTGAGCATGAGAGACGATGTCTTCATCATTTAAGAGCCTTGAAACCACATCGGATGAACGTTTCGAGCTGCGAGAAGGTTGCGCTCTGCTTTCCCCAGCTAGCTGCAGTCGTTGACCGGCACCGATGTTGGCGCGGCGAGGCCGATACAGATTGGCGGCCTTCCGGGTTCAGGCAACAAACAGGCAAGGCCTTAGAGTACTGAGAACTGTATATTGCACATGATCGGTTAAATATAAGCGACGCAGCTGCTCCCTCATGATACAAGGGAAATCGAAGGCCTGCAGGCGGTCATGGCGGACTGCGCGTTGATCTACGAGAACGCACCAGCAAATAGTCGATCCTCGGCCATGATCTGACAGCCTGCCGAAACGCCCAGCCCAGCCCAAGGAATTCCCGATGGCCAAAAGTCAGAAAAGATCGAACCGTGAGGTTCGCAAACCAAAAGCAGAAAAGTCTAAAAAGAATGCGTCCAACCCGACGCAAAAACCTGGCGCAGTGAGTATCGTTACCCTGAAAAGCTGATCGCGACACGGCTGGCCGGGGGTGCATCGTCTAGTGGGATGAAGCCGCGGCCGGTTCTTCGATCTGTGCCGATCAAGCCACACGAGAGCACTTCTGCACCGTCCGCCCCCCAACATGTCGCCTTCTGCCTGCATGCGATTAAGTCCCCGCGCACGGTGTCGGGATTCCCACTATGCGGGAAGCGGCTGCGCCGGATCGATCGGATGGTTTTCAATGCAAGTGCCTCTATCAAGACGAAGCGTCATCACTGTCCGGTGAAAAGCCATGTGAGCAATGCCGTCCAGCATCTCCTCTTCCATTTTCACTTCTTAGGAGCCTGAAGGCAGGTTGGTCGAATTCCGGCAGTTGGAACGGCGCTACGAATACTACCGTTTCACGCCGCCCGGCTTTCCGGATCGTCCGCATTGCCATCGGTGGTGGAGCTGGCGGCCGCGAGCATCCGCCAGAGCATCGCGGTGCAGGCCGGTGATTTCCCCATCGATTATTAGCCGTGTTCACGGGCGGAGAGGTGACTATGACGATCGGTGACGTAAACGGCGCTGCGCGCACCGTGACGCAGAGTTTCTACACCAGTCCGCGCCTGCTGCGGGAGGGGCTGGACGCCTTCTCACTGGAGGCGGATTTTTGCGCAAGGATTTCGGCACGTCGGAAGACCAAGGCGCACCGTCACGACACCGCTAGGACGGTTGCTGCCTGCTTATGTATGAGACCGGATACCGCCTGGATGCGTGCGAGCTTGGTCATATCACGATGGCTCACCAGCCAGAAGCTGCGCGTGATTTCGACATCATCGCCCAGCAACCTGACCAAGCCCGGATGATTTGCAGCCATGAAATCCGGGAGCACGCCTATGCCAGCGCCATCAAGGACCAGACGGCGCTGAATTCCGATGCTGCTAGATCGCAATATGGCCTCCGCACCTGCCTGAACTTCGTCCAAATAGTCGAGTTCCGGTGCGAAAATGAATTCCGGCACATAACCGACCAGCACATGATCCTGAAGATCCCGACGATCTGCCAGAGCACCCTTGCGCCCCAGATATTCCGGCGAGGCATAGAGATGCAGCCGATAGTCGGCGAGCCGTTGCACGGAGAGATTTCCGCGCTGCGGCCGGGCGAGCATGACGGCCATGTCTGCTTCCCGCTTCGATGGATTGAGAAAGCCCGAAGCCGTCACGACATCCAAGTGAATGCCTGGATGCTGCGCATGGAAGGACGGCAGGCCGGGCGCAAGTATCCATGTCCCAAATCCTTCCGCTACCGAAATTCGTACATGGCCGTTCAGGCTTTGCCGTTCACCCTTGACCTCCGCAACGGCGGCAAGAGCGGCGCCTTCGATGCTTTCAGCATGCCGGAACAATGCTATGCCTCGATGAGTAAGAACGCGGTCCGGCCCGGCCTGCTCGAACAATTCCGCGTCGAGGGTTTGAGCGAGCCGGGAAAGACGCCGGGAAATGGTTGTCGCATCCATCCCGAGCGCACGCGCTGCGGGCGCCATCCGCTTCATGCGCGCGACAGTCAGGAACAGGCGCAGATCATCCCAGTCGAACATCGGCTTCCTCTGCAAAAATGCAGATCATACATGCAAAAATGAGCTATTGAATGCATAATCACGATCAGCCATGCAACCGTGCAACCAAGCGAGAGGTGCCCCATGCGCGAAATCACTCACAAGCTGGCCTTTGCCCATGACGGCACGGCCAATCGCTATAGCGACGTCTTCGATCCCAATAATGGCGCCGTTCAGGCCCGCGTCGCCCTGGGCGATGCCGCGCTGCTGGACCGCGCGGTGGAGGCCGCGAAGAAAGCACAGCCCGCCTGGGCTGCGGTCAACCCGCAGCGGCGCGCGCGCGTCATGTTCAACTTCAAGGCCCTGGTCGAGCAGAATATCGACGAGCTGGCGCATCTGCTCAGCTCGGAACATGGCAAGGTGGTCGCCGATGCCAAGGGTGACATCCAACGCGGCCTGGAAGTCATCGAATTCTGCTGCGGCATCCCGCATGTGCTAAAGGGTGAGTACACCCAGGGCGCCGGTCCCGGGATCGATGTCTATTCGATGCGCCAGCCCTTGGGTATCGGCGTGGGCATCACCCCCTTCAACTTCCCTGCGATGATCCCACTGTGGATGTCGGGGGTCGCCATCGCCACCGGCAATGCCTTCATCCTGAAGCCCTCTGAACGTGACCCGTCCGTTCCGGTCCGCATTGCCGAGCTGTTCCTGGAAGCCGGTCTGCCCGAAGGCATTATGCAGGTCATACAGGGTGACAAGGAAATGGTCGATGCCATCCTCGACCATCCGGATATCGCGGCGGTCAGCTTCGTCGGTTCCTCCGACATCGCCCATTATGTCTATAAGCGGGGCGTGGACGCGGGCAAGCGCGTGCAGGCCATGGGTGGCGCCAAAAATCACGGCATCGTCATGCCGGACGCTGATCTCGACCAGGTCGTCAATGATCTTGCAGGCGCTGCCTTTGGCTCGGCCGGCGAACGCTGCATGGCCCTGCCCGTCGTCGTGCCGATCGGGGATAGGACCGCCCTTGCCCTGCGCGAAAAGCTGATCCCGGCGATCGAAGCACTGCGCGTAGGCGTCTCCACCGACCCCGACGCCCATTATGGCCCGGTCGTCACCGCCGCACATAAGGCGAAGATCGAAAGCTATATCCAGATGGGCGTCGATGAAGGCGCGGAGCTGGTGGTCGATGGGCGCGGCTTCAAGCTGCAGGGGCATGAGGAAGGCTTCTTCGTCGGCCCTACGCTGTTCGACCATGTGAAGCCCACCATGCGCACCTACAAGGAAGAGATTTTCGGTCCGGTCCTGCAGATGGTCCGTGCAGAGAATTTCGAAGAGGCGCTCGCCCTCCCCAGCCAGCATCAATATGGCAATGGCGTTGCGATCTTCACGCGCAACGGCCACGCCGCGCGCGAATTCGCCGCCCGCGTGAATGTCGGCATGGTCGGCATCAACGTCCCGATCCCGGTGCCGGTCGCCTATCACACCTTCGGCGGCTGGAAGCGTTCGGCCTTTGGCGACACCAACCAGCACGGCATGGAAGGCGTCAAATTCTGGACGAAGGTAAAGACCGTGACGCAGCGCTGGCCCGATGGCGGTGCGTCTGACGATAGTGCCTTCATCATTCCGACAATGGGGTGATATTTGTGCGGGGAGCGTCCACGCTCCCCGCACATGCCGGTTGGCCGCACAGGTTCCAGCGGTCCAATAAGGCAGGCCGTGGCGTAAAGCGCCCCCACAACAGGGCTGAGAGACGATGACCCAGTTCGATCTTACCGACGACCAGCGCGAAATTCAGGATCTGGCGCGGCGTTTCACCGCCGAGGCGATCACCCCCCATGCCGCGGAATGGGACGAAAAGCATATTTTCCCGCGCGACACGATCCGCGCCGCGGCGGAACTGGGCTTTGGCGCCATCTATGTTTCCGAATCGTCCGGCGGCATCGGCCTCGGGCGGCTGGAGTCGGCGCTGATCATGGAGGCGATGGCCTATGGCTGCCCCTCCACCAGCGCCTTCATCTCCATCCACAATATGGCCGCCTGGATGATCGACCGCTTTGGCGGCCAGGGGGTCAAGGACAAATATCTGCCCTCCATGGTGACGATGGACCGGATGGGCAGCTATTGCCTTACCGAAGCGGGCGCAGGGTCAGACGCCGCCGCGCTCAAGACCAGGGCGGTGAAGGATGGCGATCATTATGTCGTCACCGGCTCCAAGCAGTTCATCTCAGGGGGCGGCGAGAATGAAGTCTATGTCGTCATGGTCCGCACCGGCGAGGATGGGCCGAAGGGCATCAGCTGCCTCGTCATCGAAAAGGACATGTCCGGCGTCAGCTTCGGCGCGCAGGAACGCAAGCTCGGTTGGCATTCCCAACCGACCGCCCAGGTCAATTTCGACGGCGTACGCGTGCCGGTGGAAAATCTCGTCGGGGCAGAAGGCGAAGGTTTCCGCATCGCGATGATGGGCCTCGACGGCGGCCGTCTCAATATCGGCGCCTGTTCGCTCGGCGGCGCGCAGCGCTGCATCGACGAAGCGGTCGCCTATACCAAGGACCGGCAGCAGTTCGGCCAGAGCATCGCCGATTTCCAGAACACGCAATTCACCTTGGCCGACATGGAAACGGAGCTTCAGGCCGCCCGCGCGCTGCTCTACATGGCCGCCGTCAAGGTCACGGAAAACGCGCCGGACAAGACCCGCTTCGCCGCCATGGCCAAGCGCATCGCTACGGACACCGGCTCTTCTGTCGCCGACCGTGCGCTGCAGTTGCACGGCGGCTATGGCTACCTGATGGATTATCCGATCGAACGCCTCTGGCGCGACCTGCGCGTCCATTCCATTCTGGAAGGCACCAATCAGGTCATGCGCATGATCGTTGCCCGCGACATGCTGCGGCAATAGGGGAGAGATGATGACGGACCAGCTTCTGATTTCGATCGACAATGGCGTCGGCCGCATCCGGTTGAATCGGCCAAAGGCAATTCACGCGCTCACAACCGAGATGTGCGCCGCGATGATCGATACGCTGCTGGCCTGGCGTCAGGACGACAGCGTCGTCGCGGTGATGCTCGACCACGCACCCTCGCCGGATGGCGATCCCAAATTGTCGCGCGGCTTCTGCGCAGGCGGCGACATCGCCATGCTCGCGGGCAGCGCGAAGGGCGACTGCGCACAGGCCGAGCAATTTTTCCATACGGAATATCGCCTCAATCATCTGCTGTTCGTCTATGAAAAGCCGGTCATCGCCTTCATCGACGGCATCGTTATGGGCGGCGGCGTCGGCATCTCCGATCCCGCCCGTTTCCGCATCGCGACCGAACGAACGACTTACGCCATGCCCGAAACCGGCATCGGCCTGTTCCCGGACGTGGGCGGCGGCTGGTTCCTCCCCCGCATGCCCGGCCGCGCGGGCGCATGGCTCGCGACCACAGGCGCGCGGATCAAGGGCGCGGACTGCCTCGCGATAGGCATCGCCACCCATTATATGGCGTCGGACAAGCTCGACGCCGTCAAGGCGCGGATCATCGCCGACCCGGACGGCCTTGGCGAAATCCTCGACGAAATGAGCGACACGCCGCCACCTTCCCAATGGGAAGCGCGGCGCGAAGATATCGATCGCCTCTTCGCTTCGGACCGTTATCAGGATATTCTCGCCGCGCTTCAGGCAGACGGATCGGAATGGGCGCGAGCGCAACTCGCAACCCTCGCCACCAAATCGCCTCAAACGATAAAGGTCGCACTGCGGCAAATGGCGGAGGGTGCGGCTTTCACCGACTTTGCCGACAATATGCGCAACGAATATCGCATCGGCTGCCATGTCATCCGCCGTCCCGACTTCATCGAAGGCGTGCGCGCGGTGATCTTTGACAAGGATAATGCGCCGCGATGGAACCCGGCCACGCCCGAAGAGGTGACGGACGAGCTAATCGACAGCCTGTTCGCCCCGCTGCCGCCGGAAAAGGAATGGACGCCGCTTCCCCAATTGCGCGGCTGAGAAGAACAAAGGAGAGCCTGACATGAGCCAGACCATCGCCTTCATCGGCCTCGGCAATATGGGCGGCGGCATGGCCGCCAACCTGCTGAAGAACGGCTTTGCCGTCCGCGCCTTCGACCTGTCAGAGGACGCATTAGCGAAGGCGGAAGCGGCAGGCGCCGTCCATTGCGCCAGCGCCGCCAATGCCGTTGAGCAGGCAGACGCTGTGGTCTCCATGCTCCCCGCGGGCAAGCATGTCGAAGCCGTCTATTCCAGCGAGGTCTTTGGCGCGGCAAAGCCCGGCGCTCTTTTCGTTGACTGCTCCACCATCGACGTCGCCACCGCGCGCCGCGTCGAGGAAGCAGCTCAGGCTAAGGGGTTCGAAATGGTCGATGCCCCCGTCTCGGGCGGCATCGCCGCTGCCGCCGGCGGCACGCTGACCTTCATGGTGGGCGGCAGCGAGGCCGCCTACGGCAGGGCAAAGCCCATCCTGTCCGCCATGGGCAAGGCTGTGATCCACGCAGGCGGCGCAGGCAATGGGCAGGCAGCCAAGATCTGCAACAACATGTTGCTCGGCGCGACGATGGTCGCCACCTGCGAAAGCTTCGCCATGGCCAAAAAGCTCGGCCTCGACCCACAAACCTTTTACGACATCTCCAGCGTGTCCTCGGGCCAGAGCTGGTCGATGACCAGCTATTGCCCGGTCCCCGGCGTCGGCCCGCAAAGCCCGTCCGACAATGGCTATCAGGGCGGCTTCGCGGTGGGCCTGATGCTCAAGGACCTGAAGCTCGCCACTGAAGCCGCCGCTTCGGTGGGCGCCTCAGTGCCGATGGGCAGCACCGCTGAAGCCCTCTACCAACTGCTTGCCAACCAGGGGGAGTCGGGCCGCGACTTCTCCTTGATGATCGAGATGCTGGAGGGGAAATAACATCCTTCTCTCCCCTTAAGGGGTCGATGAGAGGCAGGGGAGAGAGGAGCGACAGCAGGTCACTCACTCCCCCTCTCGCGGCACCATTACGCTCGCCACCCTCTCCCTCAGGAGAGAGGGAATTTGCGTCCATCCCACAAGCACCTCATCCTGAACTTGTTTCACGATCCATTTCGCCCCACACATCGAAGCTCAATCAAAGCAAAGATGCCGAACCAATTTCAGCATGACGAAGGGGGCAGGCATAACAGCCGCGATAAATGATCGACCCCAGAGCCCTCCGCACCTTCCTTGCCGTCTGCCGCGCTAATTCGATCAGCGGCGGCGCGCGGCTACTCAACATTTCTCAGCCCTCCGTTTCCATCGCCATTGCGCAGCTCGAACAATCGATCGGCGCAACCCTGCTCGAACGCTCACGCGCGGGCATCCTGCTCACCGCCGAAGGACGCATGCTGCTCCGCCGCGCTCAGGCGATGGAGGGGCTGTTGAAAGACGCCGAGGAAGAGCTGCAACTGTCCCGTCAGGGCATCGCCGGCCCTTTGCGCATCGGAGGCACACCCGGCGCGCTGGTCAGCCTTCTCCCCGGCGCGGTCCGCTTCCTGGAAGATGACATCGGCAGCTTCGCGCTCCACGTCATCGAACGGCCCGATCCCGACCTCGCAACCCTGCTGCGTCAGGGCGACATAGAATTGGCCTTCGTCACCACCGGCATAGACACGCCGCCCGACGACCTAGACGAAATCACTTTTTCGCAGGACCCCTTCGCCCTCATAGTCGGCCGCGCCAACGAACATCTGCCAAGCGAAGTCTCGCTCAAGGATGTAGCGGACCTCCGCTGGGTCCTCCCCGAAGCACGCGGCGCATTCCGCCGCCAGATCGACGCGCTGTTCCTGGGCGCGAGCGCTGCCGTGCCGCGTGACAGCATCCGCTGTGACTCTCTTCTCACCACCAAGGCGATCGTGCGGGCCAGCAGCCGCGTGACTATCCTCCCGATGCAGGTCGCAGCCGCCGAATTATCCATCGGCGTCCTGCGCGCCATCGCGATTCAGGAAGCCATATTTCCCCGCAGCATCGGCATCCGCAAGCTGAAGGGCGCCCGGCTATCCGCTCTGGCTCAACACCTGCTTGACCAACTCATCCATAGCCGGTGACTATGGTAATAGAAAAAATGATTATTTTTCTTTTGTGAAATAATGGCGCATTCCCTGCCCGGCAAGACAAGGACCGGGAGAGGAAGGCATGCGGCAGCTCATCCATGATGTGCGCATTTTCGATGGTAGCGGCGCTGCCAGCGCGCCGGGCTCTGTGCTGATCGACGGCGACCAGATCGCCGCCATTCTTCCCGAAGGCGCAGACCTCACGACGATCACGAGCGACACCCGCATCGATGGGCGAGGCAACACCCTCATGCCGGGCATGGTTGACGCCCATTGCCATCTCACCTGGGGCAGCTCCGTCGAGCATATCTACCACCAGTTCATCCTGCCGCCCGAGGAACTGAAGACCGCCGCCTGGCGCAACGCCCGCGTCCTGCTCGACCATGGTTTCACCAGCGCCTATTCCGCCGGAGCCCTTGGCGAAAATATAGAGGCTGCCCTCGCCTGCGCCATTGAGGCGGGGGAAACCGCAGGCCCGCGCCTTATCCCCTCCACCCTCGAACGCAGCCCCGAAGGCGAACAGGGCGTGGAGACCGGTGATGTCTTCAACGGCCGCGGCCCGGACGCGATGCGCGCGTTCATGGACCATTGCCGCGACACCCGCGTCAAGTCGGTGAAGCTCGTCATCTCGGGCGAGGATGCGCTGAAGCCCGGATCAGCCCAGGACATTCTCTACAGCGACGAGGAAATCGAGGCCGCAGGCGAAGCGGCAAAGGCGAACGGCCTGTGGATCGCCGCCCATACCTACTCCACCCGCGCCATCGAGATGGCGATCAGGGCTGGCGCTCGCATCCTCTATCATTGCTCCTTCGCCGACGAAGCCGCCATCGACCTGATGGCCGCGCACAAGGCTGATTTCTTCTATGCTCCCGGCCCCGGCGTGTCGGTCGCCGCGCTCGAAGCCACGCCGCCGCCGCATATCGACATGAGAGCGATGAAGGCCAGCGCCACCCAGCGCCTGCAGCTGGAGGCGAACCTCGTTCCAGAACTCAAGCGCCGGGGCGTGCGCATCCTTATCGGCGGCGACTATGGCTTCCCCTTCAATCCCCATGGCCGCAACGCCCGCGATCTCCAGCACTTCGTGGACTATTACGGCTTCACCCCGGCGGAGGCGCTGAGCGCTGCAACCATGCTCGGCGGCCAGTTGATGGGCCAGCAGGTCGGCCTCATCCGCGAAAATTATCTTGCCGACCTCCTCTTGGTCGACGGCGATCCCACGCAGGACATTGCCATCCTCCAGGATCCCGCGCGCCTCACGGTGATCATGCAGGGCGGCCGCCTTCACAAAGCCCCCGCCGCCCAGCCGGTTTCCGCCTGAAAGAGCCGATCCCAGAATGTTCGACGTAGCGATCATCGGTTGCGGTCCGGTAGGGGCTTTTGCCGCCAATCTCCTCGGCAAGGCGGGCCTGTCAGTGCTCGTCGTCGAGCAGGAGGCGCAGCCCTATCCCCTCCCCCGTGCCGTCCATCTCGATCATGAGATGATGCGCCTGTTCCAATCGGCGGGCGTCATCGATCGCGTCGCCCCCGACATGCGCGATACCGAAGGTCATCTTCATGTCGGCGCGGACCATGGCGTCATCCGCTATATGGGCACGGTCGGCCGCCCCCGCCCGTTCAGCTGGTCCAACGACTATTTCTTCTACCAGCCCGAACTGGAACAGCATCTCCGCAACGCGCTCGCCGCCTATCCCAATGTCGCCGTGCAGCTCGGCACCGCGTTCGAAGGGCTGGAACAGGACGACGAAGCCGTCACCCTCCGCCTCTCGGGCAACCGCACCGAACGCGCCCGCTATGTCATCGCCTGCGACGGTTCCCGCAGCGCTGTTCGCAAGGCGCTCGGCATCGCGCTTGACGATCTCGATTTTGAGGAACCCTGGCTCGTCGTCGATGCCGAAGTCGATGGCCCGGTCCGTTTCCCCGATCTCTGGGGCGTGCCGAAAGCTGCCGATCTGCAGAAGCTCTCGGTCATGATCTGCGACCCAAAGCGTCCCGCGACCATCGTGCCGGGCCGTGGTAATCACCGCCGCTGGGAATTCATGCTCCTCCCCGGTGAGGATGACAGCGTCCTGATGCAGCCGGACAATGTCGCCGCGCTCGTCGCTCCCTATCTGACCGACGTCCCGCACAAGATCGTACGCGCCGCCACCTACCGCTTCCACGGCCTCATCGCCGAACAATGGCGGCAGGGCCGCGTCTTCCTTGCCGGAGACGCTGCGCATCAGACGCCGCCCTTCTTCGGTCAGGGCATGTGCCACGGCCTGCGCGACATCGCGAACCTCGCCTGGAAACTCGAACTGGCGCTGGCCGATCGCGCCCCCGCCACCCTCCTCGACAGCTACCAGACAGAGCGTGACCCCCATGTCCGCGCGGTCATCTCCGCCGCCGTCGCCGCTGGCCGCTACATCTGCATGCTCGACCCCGCACAGGCCGCCGCCCGCGACACGCAGATGCGCGAGGCCGCCAAGAGCGTTAGTCAAGGCACCGCCGCCGACCTCATCCCGCCCATCGCGCAGGGCATCGTTGCCACTGGCATGCCCGGTGCAGGTGAACGCTTCATCCAGCCCTGCGTCAATGGCCAGTTACTCGACGACATCACCGGCAGCGGCTGGCGTCTCTTCTCCCGCGCGCCCATCGACGCCCCCACCGAGATCACCGTCGTCCTCATAACCGAAGGCGCGATCGAGGATTGGCTCACCGCCCATGACGCGCAAGCCGTCCTCGTCCGCCCGGACCATTATGTCTTTGGCACCGGCGCACCCGCCGACCTCCTCGCCCAGCTCGAAGGAAAGCTCCGGCCATGACCATCACACTCGCCCAGGCACGCTCCATCCTCGACGCCGCGCTCACCCACGCCCGCGCGCAGGATGCGCAGCCGCTCGCGATCGTCATCCTCGACGCAGGCGCGCACCCCGTCGCCTTCGCGCGCGAGGACGGCGCCAGTCTCTTCCGCTTCGACATAGCCAGGGCAAAGGCCTCGGGCGCATTGGGGTTGGGAGCGGATACACGGGTCATCGCGACCCGCGCCGTCGCCAACCCCGCCTTCTTCCAGAGCGTGGTGGCCGTCACCGGCGGCCAGCTCGCTCTGTCACCCGGCGGCGTCATCATCCGTGACTCGGAATGGCGGCTAATCGGCGCCGTCGGGACCAGCGGCGACACGGGCGACATAGACGAAGCCTGCGCCATCGCCGGGATCACCGCCGCCGGCCTTACCCACGGAGCCGCATCATGAAATTACGCAGCATCGAACTGGCGCTGCCCCACGCCGCAGAGGCCGCTGCCTTCCTGACCGGCATATGGGGCATGGCCTCCGCTGAAGTCCGTGGGCAGACCCATTATCTGCGCGGCTCAGGCCCCTTCCCCTATCTCGTCGCGCTCGAAGAGTCGGCGGAGGCCTATGTCCGCTCCACCACCTTCACCTGCGCGCGCGAGCGGCTGGAGGAACTGAAGGTCAGCGTCACCCGAGCCAATCTCCCCGCGCGCCCGGTCACTTCGGACGATCCGGGCGGCGGCCGTGGCATCATCGTCGAACTGGCCGAAGGCGAATTGCTCCGCTTCCTCACCGACACGAGCGAAGTCGCCCCGATCGAGGGCAAGGACTTACCCGTCAAGCTGACCCATATCGTCTTCAACGCGACCGATGCTGAAGCCACCGGAACGCTGATCGAGCAGGCGCTGGGCTTCCGCGTCTCCGACCGCACCAAGGGCATGGTCTTCGTCCGCTGCAACGAATCCCACCACTCGACCGCCTTCGCCCGCGCGGGTTTCTCCTCCCTCAACCATATCGCCTTCGAAATGGCGGACATGGACGCAGTGATGCGCGGCATCGGCCGCCTGCGCGACCATGGCATGGTCCCCGCCTGGGGCCCCGGTCGACACGGTCCGGGCGCCAATGTCTTTGCCTATTTCATCGCCCCCTTCGGCCCGGTGATCGAATTCTCGACCGCCGTCGAGAAGGTCCCGGAGGACTATCAACCCGGCGCGCCCGAAGACTGGACCTGGCCCGAAGGCCGCATCGACCAATGGGGCATGTCGGACAAGGATTTCGCAGGGCTCCGCGCGGCCGAGGAAAAATTCCGCCACCGCCGCGACTGGGGCCCGCAACCGCTCAATGAGGAACAAGCCTAATGCGTTATGTGAGCTTCCGCCGCCCCGACGGCACCCCCAGCTTCGGCCGCCTGGACGACGAGGCGATCGTCGAACTGACCGGCGCGCCCAGCCTCAAGGCTGCGCTCGCCGCAGGCAATCTTGCGGGCCTCACCGACGGCGCGAGCTTCAACCGCAACGACATCGTCTTGCTGCCCGTCATCCCGGACCCGGCCAAGATCCTTTGCGTCGGTCTCAACTATGCCGAACATGTGAAGGAAACCGGCCGCGAGCAGAAGGAGCATCCGGCAATCTTCGTCCGCTATGCCGACAGCCTCGTCGCGGACGGCCAGCCAATGGTGAAGCCCTCCGTCACGACCCGCTTCGACTATGAAGGCGAATTGGCCGTCATCATCGGCAAGCCCGCGCACAAGGTCGCCCGCGCCGACGCTATGGCCTACATCGCCGGTTACGCCTGCTTCAACGACGGCTCCGCCCGCGACTGGCAGCGCCACAATATCCAATTCACGCCCGGCAAGACCTTCCCCGGCACAGGCGGCTTCGGCCCCACGCTGGTGACGCCCGACGAGGCGGGCGACCTCGCGTCCCAGCGCGTCCAGACCCGCCTCAACGGCGAACTGGTCCAGGACCAGCCGGTCAGCGACATGATCTGGGATATCCCCACGGTCATCGAATATATCTCGGCCTTCACGCCCCTCGCGCCCGGCGACGTCATCGCCACCGGCACCCCCGGCGGCGTCGGCGATAAGCGCACCCCGCCTCTCTACATGAAGGCTGGCGACAAGGTCGAAATCAGCATCGGCGTCATCGGCACGCTCACCAACCGCATCATCGACGAACAGTAATTAAAAAGGGGAGAGGAAACATCATGCGTAAGATCACCAAAGCTTTGACAGGCGCCAGCCTGCTGGCCCTCGCCACGCCCGCCTTCGCACAGGAAGCCACCGCGCCCGAGCAGGCGGCCGAGCAAGCCTCCGGCTCCAGCGCGGACATCGTCGTCACTGCCACGCGCCGCGCCGAACGTCTGCAGGACGTGCCCCTCGCCGTATCCGCGCTCGGGGGCGAACAACTCGCCGCGACTGGTTTCAAGGATCTGACTAACATCGCCTATACCTTCTCGGGCGTGCAGTTCGGGACGACGCCCAATGACGCGGGCTTCCGCGTGCGCGGCGTCGGGACGTTGGGCGGCTTTACCAGCGCATCGGAAGCGCCGGTCGGCTTGGTCGTGGACAACGTCGTCATCGGCTTCGGCAGCCCGGTCAACAGCCTGGGCGATCTCGAACGCATCGAAGTGCTCAAGGGGCCTCAGGGCACCCAGTTCGGGAAGAACGCCTCGTCGGGCGTCATCAACATCACGACCAAAAAACCCGAGCTGGGCGAATTCAGCGGCAATATCTATGGCTCCTATGGCTCGTTTGACGAACGTGACATTCATGGCGCGGTCAACGTGCCCATCGGCAGCAAGGCCGCGCTCAACATCTATGCCTTCGACCGCGCCTATGACGGCTTCATCAAGAATGTCGTCCGCGACGAAACCTGGGGCGGCCAGCATTATTACGGCACCCGCGCCAAGCTGCTGGTGGAGCCGACCGAAGGGCTGTCTGTCACGCTGATCGGCGACTATTCCCGCCAGAAGCAGAAGGGGCCGGGGCAAACCTGGACGCTCAACAAGCTGTCCGCCGCGCAGACCGCGCCTGGCGGCATCGCGGGTGTTCCCTTTGTCAATCTCGCCGCGCTGGGCGTCACGCCCGGCCTGCACAATGAAGTGTCGATCGAGGATGGCGCGGGCTTCTACGACGTCGAAAATTACGGCGCTTCGCTTCAGCTGGACCTGGAATTGGGCGACTACACACTGACCTCCGTCTCCGCCTGGCGCGAATTCAACGAAGCGCCTTTCACCTACGCGATCGACGGTCTGCCCTATGAAAAATTCTTCGCCAAGTCGAAGGGCGAAACCAAGCGCTTCTATTCGCAAGAACTGCGGTTAACGTCTCCCCAGGGTCAGCCGCTTGAATATATCGCCGGGCTCTTCTTCTCGCGCCAGAAGACCGGCCTTGGCGGCGGGCAGAGCGCAATCCTGCGTCCGGCGCTGCCCTATTCGACCTTCCCGACTATTTCAATCACGGCTGGCTACAATGTAACGCGCACCAAGTCGGACAGTGCCGCGCTGTTCTTCGACGGCAAATATCACATCACCGACACGCTAAGCCTGCTCGGCGGCGCGCGTCTGACCCGCGACAAGGTGACGGCACTGAACTACTCCTATGTCGATCCCGAACTGGAGCCGTTCGTCCCGCCGACGCCCGCCAACAACTTCACGCCCTCGGGCACCCTACCCTACGCGGTCCGCGCACCGCAGACCGGCCGTGCCAAGAAGACCGACATTTCGGGCCGCTTGGGCCTGGAATATAAGCCCGATCGCGACCTCCTTTTCTACGCCACCTACGCGCGCGGCTATCTGGGGCCGACGGTCACTTTCTCCGGTCTCAGCGGTACGCGCAGCACCGTGGCGCCGCAGACGGTGGACGACATCACGGCTGGCGCAAAAATGCAGTTTCTCGATCGCACGCTGACCGTGAACCTCAATGCCTTCTGGGATAAGTATAAGGATCTTCAGACGTCGGTGTTCGATGGTCAGGAATTTCTCACCGAAAATGCCGGTGGCGCAGAAGTGAAGGGCTTCGAAGTGGAACTGGTCGCCCGGCCATCCAAGACCTTCTCGGTCAACGCGTCCTTCACTTATTCGGACGCGAAATTCACCGATTACATCACCGCCTGTCCGACCGTGTTCGTCGTCGCTGGAACGGCCGCGACCGTCTGCAACGCGTCGGCCACGCCGGGCCAGTTGTTCGACGCCAGCGGCGAAGTCCTGCCGGGCTCCCCCAAATATAGCATCGTCCTGGGCGCAAACTGGGAGTATCCGATTACCGACCGGCTGACCTTCGACGCGTCCAGCAACCTGTCCTTCCGGTCGAAGACGCAGAATGCTGTCGGCGATAAGAACACCATTCAGCCAGCCTATGAGGTGGTAAACGTCAACCTGGGCATCGGCGATGCGGACGGCGCATGGCGCGTCGGTGGGTTCGTGCGTAACCTGTTCGACGTTGATTTCAACTCGGCGATCCTCGGCTTGCCCTTCTCGGATGGCGGCTATGTGAACTGGCGGACGCGCGAAGCTGAACGCACCTTCGGTGTGTCGTTCGAGGCACGGTTCTAAATCAGGTGGGCGGGCGGTTCGTGCAGGACCGCCCATCTCGCCCCGGCGGTGAGGAAAGGGAGAGGATGAAGGACAGCATCGCAGCCATGGGTCAGACCCTGGGTCCTGCCATTCTCGATCAGGTCAAGGCGCTCTTTGGTGCGGAACAGAGCGCATTTGCGGAACGCGTGCGCGCTTCCGCCACAGACCTCCCTTACGGCCCCCACGAACGCCATCGCCTCGACCTATACGCCCCGCAAGGCGCCTCAAACGCCCCCATCCTCATATTCTTCCATGGCGGCGGCTTCCTGAAAGGCGACAAGGGCGACGATCAGAACTGGCCCAACGCCAATGTCGGCCGCATGGCCGCGCAGGCGGGCTTTGTCGGCATCGTTCCCAACTACCGCCTGGCGCCTGATCACCAATGGCCCGCTGGCCCCGAAGACGTCGCCGCCCTCATCGCCTGGACAAAGGCCAACGCCGCGCAGCATGGCGGCGACCCGACCCGCATCGTCCTTGCCGGAACCTCAGCCGGGGCCGTCCATGTCGCCGGCTATATCAAGCGCTCCGGCACCGCCGACATCCGCGCCGCCATCCTGCTCTCGGGCCTTTACGGCTACACCCCGCTCGATGAGCGAGACACGCTCTATTATGGCGACCCGTCTCTTTACCCCGAGCGCATGCCGCTCGAAGCCATCGCTTCCACTAACCTCCCCCTTTTCATCGCCTGCGCCCAGCATGACCCCGCCCGTTTTCAGCAGGAATTCCTCGCCCTGCTCCAGGACAGGCTCACCCGCCACGGCGTCATGCCCCGCGCGATGATCGTCAGCGGACATAATCACTACAGCCTGCCCATGCACCTCGGCACAGCGGACGGCCGCCTTGCCGACGAAATCTGCGCCTTCATCCAGGACACAACAAACTAACCCAAAAAGGGAGAGAGAGACATGATCGACCGCCGGACCCTGCTCGCCACTGGCGCGGCGCTTGCGGCCAGCCCCGCGCTCGCGGCCGCCGACCGGCTGAGCAGCCGCAGCTTCCCCAAGGGCTTCCTCTGGGGCGCTTCCACAGCCGGGCATCAGATCGAAGGCAATAATATCGCCAGCGACCAGTGGCTGCTCGAAAATATCAAACCGACCATCTATTCGGTGCCATCGGGCGACGCCGCCAACAGCTTCGCGCTTTGGCCGCAGGATATGGACCTCGCCAGGGGCATGGGCCTCAACAGCTATCGCTTCTCCATCGAATGGGCACGCATTGAGCCCGAACCCGGCCTCTTCTCCGTCGCCATGCTCGATCATTACAAGCGCATGATAGCGGGCGCACGCGAGCGGGGCCTCAATCCCGTCGTCACCTTCAACCATTTCTCCGCGCCCCGCTGGTTCAGCGCCATGGGCGGCTGGACGAACGGCGAAAGCATCCAGCTCTTCGCTCGCTTCTGCGACCGCGCCGCCCGGCATCTGGCGGACGGCATCAGCCACGCCATCACCTTCAACGAACCCAACATCCTCCTCGTCCTGCGCGCCGTCATCCTCCCCCCGCAGGTGTTGGAAGCGCAAAAGACCATGCTCGCCGAAGCCGCCCGTCGCATGGGCACGCCCAAATTCACGGCGCTCAACGCCGCCAATCTGGACGACCTCGACGCCATGCAGGCGAACCTCGTCCCCGCGCACAAGGCCGCCAAGGCAGCGATAAAGGCCGTGCGCGGCGACTTGCCGGTTGGCCTCTCCCTCTCCATGTTCGATGATCAAGCCATCGGCCGCAACAGCCTCCGCGACGCCAAGCGGCGGGAGCTTTACGGCAACTGGCTCGAAACCGCCCGCGCCGACGATTTCCTCGGCGTCCAGAACTACGAGCGCAACATGTGGAGCGACAAGGGCAAGCTCCCTCCGCCCAAGGGCGCGCCGCTCAACTATAGCGGCGCGGAAGTCTATGCCCCGTCCCTCGCGGGCGCCGTCCGCTACGCCCATCAGGCGAGCGGCGTGCCCATCTTCGTCACAGAACATGGCGTCGGCGCCGCCGACGACAGCATCCGCGCCCGCTTCATCCCGGCCGCGCTCGCCGAACTGCAAAAGACGATGGCCTCCGGAGTGCCCGTCATGGGCTACTGCCACTGGTCGCTGATCGACAATTTCGAATGGATCTTCGGCTATCGTCCCAAGTTCGGCCTGCACAGCGTTGATCCCACGACCTTCGCCCGCATTCCCAAGCCGAGCGCAGCCGTCTATGGTGCCATCGCTCGCGCCAACGCGATCTGAAGAATAGAACAGAAGAGAGGAGACCCGTTCGATGAAGCATCTGGCCCTGACCGCGCTGGCCCTTGCCATTGCAACGCCCGCCGCCGCGCAAATGCAGATCACCCCGATCGCAAAGCCCAAGCTCGCCGAAATCCCGCTCTACCCGGCCGCGAAGGACGCGGACAAGGAACAGTGGGAGCATGTCAGCGGCAAATATGGCCAGATCGTCATCGACAATGACACCGTCCGCAACGTCACCCGTCCCACCATCACCCCCTATCTGCCCGACCCGGCCAAGGCGACCGGCGCAGCCGTGGTCGTCGCGCCCGGCGGAGCCTTCATGTCGCTTTCCATGTCGAGCGAGGGCGAAGTCATCGCCCGCTGGCTCACGGAACAGGGCATCGCTGCCTTCGTGCTCAAATATCGCCTCAACGAAACGCCCCGCGATTCCAAGGCGTTCATGAGCGCCTTGGGCCAACGCATGGGCCAGGCCGCCCGCAACCTGCCCGGCGCGGACATCAAGGAACCCCGCGCCACCCAGGATGCGCTCGCCGCCCTCGCCTTGATCCGCACCCGCGCCAAGGAATTCCGCGTCGATCCCGCCCGCGTCGGCATGATCGGCTTCTCCGCCGGCGCCATGACCGCCCTCAACGCTGCGCTGGAAGGACAAGGGAGCGCTCGCCCCGCCTTCATCGGCTATATCTACGGCCCCATGACCACCGTCACCGTGCCCACCGACGCGCCGCCCATGTTCGCGGCCATCGCGATGGACGACGGCCTGTTCAGGAAGCAGGGCTTCGCCATCGCCGAAGCCTGGCGCAACGCCCGCCGCCCGGTCGAACTGCACGCCTATGAGCGTGGCGACCACGGCTTTGGCATCGGCCGCCCCGGCACCACCACCACCGGCCTACTGCCGCAATTCACCGACTGGCTGCGCATGCACGGCCTGCTGACCGCCTCTCGCTGATCCTCGAGGACCTCTCAATGAAGACCCGCACCCTGCGCCTCGCGCTGCTCCTCGCCTGCACCGCCTTCGCCAGCCCTCTGCTCGCCGACGAACTGGCCGACGGCTTCCGCAACCCGCCACAGAGCGCCCGTCCACGCGTCTGGTGGCATTGGATGAACGGCAATGTCACGAAGGAAGGGATCGACAAGGATCTCGACTGGATGGCGCGCATGGGCATCGGGGGCGTGCAGAATTTCGACGCCAGCCTCCTCACCCCCCAGATCGTGCCCAAGCGCCTGTCCTACATGACGCCTGAGTGGAAGGACGCGTTCGCCCACGCCGTCCGGACCGCCGATGCTAAGGGTCTTGAATTCGCTATCGCTTCCTCTCCCGGCTGGAGCGAAACGGGCGGCCCCTGGGTCAAGCCCGAGGACGCGATGAAGAAGCTCGTCTGGGCGGAAGCCGATGTAAAGGGCGGCCGCCGCTTCACCGGCCCGCTGCCGGTGCCGCCCGGTGTCGCAGGCCCGTTCCAGAACGCGCATCTTACCGAAGCCATGCCCGGCGCGGTCGAAGGCGCAAAGCCGCTCGCCCCGCTCTATCGCGACGCGCGCGTCCTCGTATATCCGGTAAAGCCTGTCGCTTTGCCCGTCCCTCAGCTGCGCCTTCCTGACGGCAGCGCCCTCGACGCGGCCGCACTCACCGACGCCGACCTCGACAGCGCTTTGAAAGTTTCCACTGGAACCACGGAGCAGCCCGGCACGCTGACCCTCGATTATGGCAAGCCGGTTACAGTCCGCTCCGCCACCATCTTCATCCCCAACGCCAAGCCCCCCTTCCGCGACCCCGCCTACCGGCCCGTGCTGGAGGCGGAACAGGGCGGCAGCTGGCGCGCGCTGGGCGACTTCGCCCTGTCCGAAGCAGCGACCACCATCGCCTTCCCGGCAACGACCGCCCGCCGGTTCCGCGTCGTTCTGCGCCCGAATGACGCACGACCCGCGCCGGGCCTCGGCGAAGGCGTGCCCGGCGCGATCTCCATGGATATTTTTGCCCGCGCCCGAAAGGCGACGCTCCCCATCGGCGAACTGCGCCTGTCGGCCGAGCCGCGTATCGATCGTGTCGAAGCCAAGGCAGGCTTCACCGTGCTGCGCGACTATAGCAGCCTGCCGGTCCCGGCATCCTCGACCGCGGGCGCAGTCGATCCAGCCAAGGTGATCGACATCAGCAGCCATCTCCGCCCTGACGGCACGCTCGACTGGACCGCGCCCTCGGGCAGCGACTGGCGCGTCCTCCGCCTCGGCTATTCGCCCACCGGCAAGGTCAATCATCCCGCCACCGTCGAAGCGACCGGCCTGGAGGTCGATAAATATGATCCCGCCGCCGTCCGCCGCTACATGGAAACCTACCTGTCCATGTATCGCGATGCGGTCGGCCCGGACTGGATCGGCGCAAAGGGCATCCGCGCGCTCCTTACCGACAGCATAGAGGTCGGCGCATCCAACTGGACGCCCCGCATGGTCGAGGAGTTCACCGCACGGCGCGGCTATGACCCGCTGCCCTACCTTCCCGTACTCACCGGCACGATCGTCGGTTCGCCCGCCCGCAGCGAGGCGTTCCTCTATGATTTCCGCCGCACCCTCGCCGATCTGTTGGCCGACTCCCATTATGGCACCATCGCCAAGGTCGCGCACGAAAACGGCATGAAGGTCTATGGCGAAGCGCTGGAGGATGGCCGCCCGGTATTGGGCGATGACCTCACCATGCGCCGCTACGCCGATGTGCCGATGGCGGCGCTCTGGACCTGGAACCGGGACAGCACTCCGCGCCCGACCCTGCTCGGCGACATGAAGGGCGCGGCGTCGGTCGCCCATATCTATGGCCAGAACATCGTCTCGGCGGAATCGATGACGTCCGTCTTTTCTCCCTGGGCGTTCGCGCCTTCCGACTTGAAGCGCATCATCGACCTGGAATTTGCGTCCGGCGTCAACCGGCCGATCGTTCACACTTCGGTCCATCAGCCGGTCGATGACAAGCTGCCCGGCCTGTCGCTGATGATCTTCGGCCAATATTTCAACCGGCATGAAAGCTGGGCGGACATGGCCAAGCCCTGGGTCGATTATATGGCGCGCACCGGCTATCTGCTCCAGCAGGGCCGCGACCATGCCGACCTCGCCTGGTTCCCTGGCGAAGATGCGCCCATCACCGCCCTCTTCCTCACCGGCGCGCCCGCTGGCCTGCCGAAGGGTTATGCCTATGACTTCATCAATGCGGACATCCTGTCCAACGTGCTGAAGGTAGAGGATGGACAGCTCGTCGCGCCTGGCGGAGCCCGTTACCGCGCGGTCTATCTCGGAGGGTCGAGCCGCGTCATGACGCTGCCGACCCTGCGCCGCATCGCCGCGCTGGCTGACGCAGGCGTTCCCATCATCGGCGAAGCGCCGCAGCGCGACCCCGCGTTTAAGGACGATCCGGCCGCCTTCACCGCGCTTGTCGACCGCCTCTGGAAAGGCACGACCACGGCCAAGCCGCGCATCATTCCCGGTGCGGACCCGGACGCCGCGCTCGCCCGTATCGGCATCGCGCCCGACTTCCGTGTCACCGGCGGCGCATCCGACAGCGACTATCGTTTCGTCCACCGCAAACTGCCCGACGGCGACCTTTATTTCGTCAACAACCGCCAGAACCGTGCCGAGAAGGTCGAGGCCCGCTTCCGCATCACCGGCCGCCAGCCCGAAATCTGGCGCGCCATCGACGGCACCGCCGCACCCGTCTCTTATCGGACCGAGGGCCAGGAAACCGTCATTCCGCTCGATGTGGGCGCAGAGGATGCTTTCTTCATCCTCTTCCGCAAGCCTGCCACCGCGTCATCGGCCACGCTCCCGGCACCCGCGCCGCGCCAGTTGGCAACGCTGGACCAACCCTGGCAGCTCAGCTTCCAGCCCGGCCGTGGCGCGCCTGCCTCCCTCGGCATGGCCCAACTCTCCCCCCTCAACGAGGCAGAGGATAAGGGCGTCCGTTATTTCTCCGGCGTCACGACCTATAGCAGCCGCTTCACCCTGCCCAAGGGCGCAAAGCGCGGCCAGCCCCTTTGGCTGGACTTGGGCAAGGTCGGCGACCTTGCCGAAGTCCGGGTCAATGGCCAGCTTGCAGGAACGACCTGGTTCGCGCCCTACCGCCTCGACATCGGCCGCTACGTCAAATCCGGCACCAACCGGCTGGAAGTCAAGGTCGCCAATCTCTGGGTCAACCGGCTCATCGGCGATCAGCAGCCCGGCGCGCAGAAGATCACCTACACCGCTGTCCCCACCTACAAAGCCGGCGCGCCGCTGCGCCCAAGCGGCCTGATCGGTCCGGTGACGTTCTGGGCTGAGTAAAATCGCGTTACGGGTGGGCAGGATGACCTCCACCCGGCCCGTTTCCCCACTCCGTCATGCTGAAACAGGTGCAGGATGACGGAGTGGAATGCCACCCCACCCGTTCGGGCTGAGCTTGTCGAAGCCTTCTTCTTCCAAAAAGCGCACAGCTCCCGACAACCAAAGCCCGCCAACAGCGTTCAAAGCTTCAACAAATGGAGAAGAACGCATGGTCCACCTATCGGGCAAAGCAGGGACCAGCGACAAGGAAGCCGCGCTCCTCGATCTCATCACCTTCCTGAAAGAAGGTGACTATCACTTCGTCACGCCCACGCCTGCTACCCATGCCCGCGTCCTCGCGCGCGCCTCCCAGTCCCGAGCCCATGACCTCCGCGACATTTTCGGCTGGTCGCTTCCCTTCGATCCGCAGCAGATCGACCCGCTGCTGCTCCGCATCCTGCGGGACGCCGAAATGGTGAAGCAGCAGGGCGATGGTCTTAAGAGCCGCCTCCGCGTCTCTTCCCTTGGCGATGATCTCATCCTCCATTCCGCCTATCCCACTGACGGCCAGGACGCGGTATTCTTCGGTCCCGACAGCTACCGTTTCGCCCGGCTGATACGCCAGCAGCTTTCCAATCATCCTCAAAAGGCAGGCGCGCGGCTGGTGGACATTGGCACTGGCGCCGGAGCAGGCGCGATTGTCGCCGCGCATCTGTGCCCATCGGCCGACATAGTCATGACCGACATCAACCCCTTCGCCCTGCATCTGGCGCGGATCAATGCGCGGGCGGCGGGCGTGGACGCGCATTTTGTCGAGACCGGCGACCTGGCGGAGATTGGGGGCCAATTCGACCTGCTGCTCGCAAACCCGCCCTATATCGCGGACGCCGCAGGCCGCGCCTATCGCGACGGCGGCGGCATGCATGGCGGCAAGCTGTCGTTGGACATGGCGCGGCAGGCCATCCCTCGATTGGCGGCGGGTGGCCGGTGCATCCTCTATACCGGCAGCGCGATTGTCGATGGCAGGGACAAGTTGCGCGAGCAGCTCTCCGATCTTGCACAGCAGCAGCAATGCCTGCTCCATTACGAAGAGATCGACCCCGATGTCTTCGGGGAGGAACTGGAGAGCGATGCCTATGCCGACGTCGAGCGCATTGCGGTGGTCGCCGCAGTGATCGAGCGACGGGCGAGCCTGCCTTGATCGCGGTTAAGGCGCGCCCGCTGCAATTGCTCGCCGGTCTGGCCGCCGGGCTCATTGCAGGCATGGTCACCAGCGGAGCACCGCAAAAGGCATTGGGTCATGTCCTCCTGCCCATCGGCAGCCTGTGGCTCGACGCCTTGACCATGACGGTAGTGCCGCTGGTCTTCGGCCTGCTGGTCACTGGCGTCGCCTCCGCCTCCCGCAGCGCCTCGGCGGGCAGCATCGCTATGCGCACTCTCATCCTCTTTGCGCTTATGCTGACAGTCGCCTCCGTCATGGCGGCGATATTGGCGGATGGGTTGCTGCGGCTCTGGCCCGTTGCACAGGGCATGGCGCAGGCTGCGGGCGCGCCGCCTGCCCCTGCCTCGCCGGGTGAATGGTATCACGCGATCATCCCCGCAAATCCCATCAGGGCGGCCGCCGAAACCGCGATGGTGCCGCTGGTCGTGTTCGCGCTCTTCTTCGGCTTTGCGGTCGCCCGGATCAGCGAGGCCTTGGCCGAAGCGTTACTGAAACTGCTGAGTGGCCTTGTCGAAACCATGCTGGTGATCGTTGGCTGGGTCCTGGCCGTTGCGCCAATCGGCATAGCCGCGCTGGCTTTTAGCGCGGGCGCGCGGCTGGGCGCCGGGGTGCTGGGCGCCTTCGCTCAATATGTCGCGATCGTCGCCGCCTGCTGCCTTGCCGCGACGCTGGTCGCCTATCTTTGGGCCGCAATCTTGGGCCGAGTCTCGCCCCTGCGCTTCGCCCGCGCATCCTTGTCGGCCCAGGCGGTCGCGCTCGGCACGCAATCCTCGCTTGCGACCCTTCCGGTCATGGTCGAAGCCGCGCGCACCCTTGACGTTCCGGAAGCAAGGACCGCTATCGTCCTGCCAATGGCCGTCTCGCTCTTCCGCACGGCAAGCGTCGCCGCCAACGTCGCCGTCACCCTTTATCTCGCCCATCTCCATGCCGTGCCCATCGGCCTGGGCCAACTCGCGCTGATCGCGCTAGTCGCCGTGCCGGTCAGCTTAGGCGCAGTCGGCCTTCCGGCGCAGGTCTCCTTCTTCGCAACCATCGCGCCCGTCTGCATCGCCGCCGGCGTGCCCGTCACCGCGCTACCCCTACTCCTCGCGATCGAAGCGATACCGGACCTTTTCCGTACGGTTGGCAACGTCACCAACGACATTGCCATCGCCTGCGCAGCCGGACGCACTTCCACCTGCAAAAAAGAATTTGAATAGGCGACCCCTCCCCTTCGGCCCCCTCCAAGCGGATAGGAGATCCCCAAAACTGGTTTGATTCGCTACCTCATCCATTAAATCCAGACAGGATCTCTCGAACCCTCTTCCCCTTTGCCCACCGTCGGCATCGACATAGTTATCGATTCCCGGAAGGAACCGCCTATGCCGTCCCTCGGAAGCGCTTCAACTGGGCTCAGACGCCCGAGTGATCTTCGCCACCCCAGCTTCATATTTGAGATTGTGGACGGAAACGTTTGTCACCACCCGTTGCACGCCGGGCAGGCTCCGTACCTTCTTCGTCACCAATTCATTCAGCTGCTCGATGTTGGTGAAAAGCCCCATCGCCAGCAAATTGTATCGGCCCAGCAGCAGCACGACGCAATTAATCTCCGGCATTCGCCTTATCTGCTCGGCAAGTTCGGTAACACGCGACGGATCCGCGTCGATCCCCATCATGCAAAGGTTCGGCGATCCGGCCAGGCGGAAATCCGTCACGACCGTAAAGTGTATCAACCCTTCCTTCTGCAGACGCTTGATGCGCGACCGGATGGTGCCCTCCGTCACGTTCAGTTCTGCCGCAATCGCCCGATTGGAAATGCGGGCGTCGCGCGACAGCTTTTCGACGATCTTGCGGTCCAGCGGGTCGAGCCGGTGGCGGCTCATATCAGTCATAGTGGAACCACGTTGAATTCATATTTCACGATATCGACAGCCACACCGGAATCGATCTGCGCTACACCCTCGATGCCCGAGATATGGTCGTAGAGAAATTCCTGAACCTCGGAAAAATCATGCAACGCGACCATCAGCTCCAGGTCATAGCCCCCGTTCATGGCATTGACGCTCAGCACTTCAGGGAATTTCGCTAGGTCCCGGCCCACATCCTGGATGCTGCGTCCCTGCACCCGCACGCCAACTGCAATGATCACATTATAACCCCGCGCCGCGAAATCCGTGACAGCGACCACCCGCATCGCACGCGCATCCTCCATCTTCTGCAAGCGCGCGGAAACGGTCGCTGCGGTCACCGAAAGCTGCTGCGCTATATCCTGGTTGGTCGCACGGCCATTCTTCCGCAGGATTTCAATGATGTTATTGTCCAGGGCGTCCAATGAGGGCGGTGGTACTATGCGCCCATTTCTTATCTGCATTCCACAATGCCTCCCGTCTGGGAAACCCATAGCGCGCGAAAATAGAGAGTGCCACTGAGCCCTCAGCCCGGCCTTATTCGACTTTATGCGCCGCCTTCGGCAATGCACAGCAATCGATCGCAACTTGGCGAATGTCCTGATTGTTTCGAGCCTCTCTTTACGGCGATGCGTAAAAAATAGGGCTTTTTACCGAGGAGAAAAAATTTCAGCACGCTGCGTTTTCGATCAGCGCAGTTTAGTCTGAAGGAATCCCCTTACTGCTTTGACGGCATTTCGGGCGCGTTTGAGGGGATAGTCCTTTGTCGATGGCGTTTTGCTGCGGTATTTCGATGCTGAGGGGTGTGTTGGGATTGAGGGCGTTGAGGAAGGCGGGGATGGGGAACGCGCCTTGTCCGGGGATGAGGCGCTGGATGCCGGCTTCCCATTCGATTTGGGCGGGATCGATGGTGGCGGGTCCGTCGGCGAGTTGGGCAACGGCTATGGCAGGGTGGTTGAGGAGGACGAAGCTGGCGTCGACATCGCCGCCGCGCATGACGTGGAGGAGGTCGAGGGTGACACCGACGTCGCTGCGGCCGGTCTTGTCGATTTCGCCGAGGGCTTCGCTGAGGGTCTTGACCTGGGAGGGTGGATAAAATTCGATGGCGAGCGCGATGCCATAAGTTGCGGCGAGCTCGGCCAGTTCGACGAGCCTTTCGGTGCGACGGACAGGATCGCGATCGTAGCAAAGGACGTTGGCGAGGGGGGCGCCCAGGGTTGCGCAGGCCTAGAGCGCGGGGGCGAACGCGGGGTCGGTACTCTACCCCAGTACAGACCAAATCCAGCGCAACATCATCTCCGAACGAGCCCTCGGTATGCCACGCAAACCTAGTCACCTCGAACTGAAGAAGGGCTTCGGCGGCCTGATAAATGCCGCCGGAGCCCTCTGGATTAGATCACCTTCAGCTCTTGCAGCTCAGCAATGCGGGCTTCGTCATAGCCCAACTCGCCCAGCACTTCGGCGGTATGCTCGCCGAGCAGCGGCGGCGCCCTGCGGATCGTGGCCGGAGACGCTGACATATTAGCCAAAGGGCTGGCGATGAGATCGACCGAGCCCGTCGCGGCCCAGGAATGCGGCGTCGTGACACGTAGGCCCCGGTGCTGGACCTGCGGGTCTTCCCAGACTTCAGGCAATTCATTGTAGCGCGCGGCAGGGATGCTGACTTCATCGAACATTGCCTGAAGTTCTTCCGAAGTGAAGCCACGGCTCCATTCGTTGATGATGTCCATCAACTCCAAGCGGTTCAACTTGCCACGCTTGTAGTTCTCGTCGAAGCGCGGGTCCTGATACAGTTCAGGTTGGCCCATCAGAACGGTAAGACGGCGCCAATGTTCGTCGCCGCCTGCCGTCAGATACAGCATGCCGTCCTTGGTATGAACCAGATCCGCCGGCCCGCCGCCATTGCCGCCATTGCCGAGGCGCGGTGGCGGAACACCGTTGAGCAGATAATCCTGCATGATATGGCTCAGCATCGCCACCGAACTATCCAGCAAGGCTATATCGATATGCTGCCCTTCACCGGTGCGGTTACGATGTTGCAGCGCGGCCAGGACAGCGATCGCGGTATTATGGCCAGTGATAAAATCAACCAGGCTGGGTCCCGCCTTGAGAGGCCCGGCTCCTGGCTGCCCGTCCGGAATGCCGGTCACCGCCATCATGCCGCCTGTCGCCTGGAAAAGCCCGTCATAGCCGGGGCGCGCGGCCATCGGTCCAGTCTGGCCGAAACCAGTAACGGAGCAATAGATCAGGCCGGGGTTGACCGCCTTCAGGCTCTCATAATCAAGCCCGAAACGCTTCAGATCGCCGACCTTGTAATTTTCGATCAGAACATCGGCGGTCCGCACCAGCCTGAGGAGGATTTCCTGGCCCTCGGGCCTGGAATGGTTAAGTGTGATGGACCGCTTGTTACGGTTTGCCGCCGCGAAGAACCCCCCTTGGCGGAGGCTCATCCCATCCTTACCCTGAACCTCGGCCAGGCCGTACACCCGGCCGTCGTCACCGACGCCAGGACGTTCCACCTTGATCACATCGGCGCCCAGGTCGCCCAATATCTGCCCGCCAACAGGGCCAGCTAACACGCGGCTCATGTCAATAACGCGGATGCCCCCAAGGGCAGCATTTCTAGTGGTCATAGTCGTCTGCTGGTCCAGATTGATATGCGTAGCGTGGGGCGGCGCTTTACTCCCTTTTCTGTCAAAACGCCAGACGAGCGCCCCCGAAAGTTGCAGGAAGGAAGCAAAATTTCTACAGTTTCGAGGCTACGGAAATCAGAGCACCGCCTGCCTCATCAGGCGAAAGGCGCCAGCCCGGTCAGGATCAGCCGCACCAGATCCGCCTGCCCCTTCGCCCCCGTCTTTTCATAAACCCGCTTGGAGTAATTTCGCGCCGTCTCACTCGTCAGGCGCAGTTGCTCGCCCGCACTGACGATGCTCTCCCCTTTGCTCAGCGCGTGGGCCAGCGCCGCCTCGCTCGCCGATAATCCATGCAAGGCCGCAAGGGTACCGGTTGCCGCCAGGGCGGGCTCTCGCCGGGGCGTGCGCAATATTCCGATCACCGCGGGCAAAGCGCACGGTTCGCTTAGCGCTACATCCGACTTGCGCAGCAACAGGTCCAGTTCCCGCGCTTCATCGATACGGATCACACGCGTCACCCCGGGCGCGGCCGACGCCATTTCCGCGCAAGCCCGGTTGAGCGCATGCGCCACCTCCGGCAGCAATTGCAGCCGCCTCTCCGGGCTAGGCCCCGGCTTGACCGTGAAGGCCAGCATCGCCTCCGCCGCTGGATCGGCCGCCATCACCCGCCCGCCCCAATCGAGCGCCAGTTGCGCCACACCCAGCCGCGCCAACGCTCCCTGCGCCATTGCCACCTGTAGCTGCGCCTCGATTAGCGCGACCAACGTCCGTAGCGCCGCTGCAAAATGGGGCACGATGCTCGACAGGACGGCCACCGCCGACGCAGAAAAATCCTCCCGTTCCCGCACCAGCAGGAAATGCGCGTCTGCAACGCCGCCCGCCGCGACACGCAGCCAGCGGCCATAGCGGATATTCATCTCGTTCAACGCTTCGCGCTGCCGCCCCAACTCTTCAGCATTATCATAGTTCAGCATCTCATCCAGCGCATAGACGCGCCCTGGCCGCAACGAGCCGTAGGGATGCAGCCGCAGCGCCTCCAGCCGCCGAAAATCCAGCGGCGGCTCCTGCGATGCCCGTGGTGCCGCAACATGGATTACCGTCGGCTCCTGCTCCGGCATGGCATTGGCCAGCGAAACAATCAGGAAGGCGCGCCGGGCATAGGTTCGCCCGACGAGATTGCGCAGAAAGGCGCCAAAGGGGGGGCTTTCATGGATGCCGTCCACCAGCGGCAGGAACAATTCATTCTGATCGGCCCAGAGCGATGGCATGTATCCGCTCTCCCATATGGGAGATAAAGGGTCAAGCCATGCTCCTAGCAGCGAGCGAGAAGCGCCTGCGCCTTCTTCAAATGCGGCCAATCGATCATCTTGCCGTCGAGCGTCAGCACACCCGCACCCGGATTGGCGGCGAAGGCATCAACCACCGCCTGCGCATGCGCAATCTCCTCCGGCGCGGGCGTAAAGGCGGCGTTGATTACCTGCACCTGATCGGGATGCACCGCCATCATACCCAGAAAGCCGTCGCGCGCCCCCCGCGCCGCATAGGCGGCCAGGCCCTCCAGATCGCGGATCGCCGGATAGACCGTCTCGATCGGCGTCACCTCCGCAGCGGCCGCCGCAAACAGAGTGAGCGCCCGCGCTATTTCATAAGGCGGGGTATAGCCGCCGTCCGCCTGACGGGCGGTCAACGCTCCCACCGCCGCAGGCAAATCTTCCGCGCCCCATGTAAGCCCCGCGAGCCGCTCGCGGACCTCCACATATTCACCGAGGCGGAACAGCGCCTTGGGCGTTTCCGTCGCAATCGGCAGGATCCGCGCCTGCGCATCGCCCCTCATCCGCAGCCGCTCGTCCAGGTCTGCGATCGAGGCCGCGCCTTCAGCCTTGGGCAGCATGATCCCGGCGGGGCGCGCTTCAACGATCGCGTCCAGATCCGCATCGGTCAGCCCGCCATCAAGCGGGTTCACCCGGACGAACAGCATCGCTTGGCTACCCGCCGCTTCTGTCAGGAACGCCGAAACCTCCTTGCGCGCCCGCGATTTCGCATCGATCGCAACGGAATCCTCCAGGTCCAGGATCAAGGCATCAGCGCCGCTGCCCAGCGCCTTACGCATCCGTTCCGGCCGGTCGCCAGGCACGAACAACAAGGAACGCAGGCGTAGTCCGCTCATTGATATGCCACCCTTGCAGTCATAGCTGTCGCCCCGTCGCAGCGAACAGCCCGTACCTCGCCCTCTCCGCGCTGCAACCGGATCGGCTGCCCGAGGAACAGCGGCGACTGAGCCCGGAAACTGAAGCGCGCTAATCTGCCCTCGAGCTCCGCGAAAGCTGCAAGTTTTGCAGCGGTGAACGGCCCATGGACGACCAGCGCCGGATAGCCCTCTGCCTCTTGTGCATAGGGCAGGTCATAATGGATGCGATGGCTGTTAAAGGTGACCGCGGAAAAGCGGAACAGATTGACGGGACCGGGCTCCCATAGCTCCCCTTCGACAGGCCCACCCCCTGGCACCGGCATTGGCGCGGGCGAACCCATGTCCCGATAGACATAGGTTTGACGCTCCCGCACGCGCACGTCGCCATCCTGGCTGATCGCCCGATCGACATCGACGAAGATCAGGTCACCCGACTGCCCGCTCTTGTGCGTGACGCTCGCGACGCTGCTCAGCATCTCCGCCTCACGCCCGAGGAGCAGCGGCGCCTCGAAACTGATGTCTGCGGCGGCGAACATGCGGCGCGGCAGGCTGACCGCAGGCAGGAAGCCGCCTCTCCGGGGGTGCCCATCCTCGCCTATGTCGCCATCTTCCGGTTGCGGCAGGAAAAAGGCCCAATGAGCAAGCGGCGGCAGGACCTGCTCCACCTTCGGGTCGGAGCCGACCGCCAGCGCATAACGACGCAGGCTCTCATGCTCCAATACCTCTGCGCGCGTCTCGCTACGCCCGACGCTGCCCTTCCACTCCTCCAACGCCGCCGGATCCAGATCGCTCATGCCACGATCCCCGCATCATGCAGCTTGCCGATCTCGCCGCTCGACAGGCCCAGAAGATCCGACAGCACCTCATCGCTATGCTGGCCGATGCGCGGCGATGCGAACGGCTCGCCCAGATCCTCGCCGGGAATGCGCGCTGCCGCCCGCGGCGTTGGATAGCTATCCCCGCCCCCATGGGTCGCCTCGCCATAAATGGGATTGTCCGCAAACAAACGAGGCTCTCGCTCCAGCGCCTCGGCGAGCGTGCGATAGATCGACCAGGTCACGCCCGTCGCTTCGAACAGTTCCGCGCATTTCGCCAGAGGCCGCTCGGCAATCGCGCTGGCCACCAAAGCGTCTACCTCCGTGCGGTGGACAAAACGTGTACCCTCATCGGCGGCGAAATCAACGCCCAAGCGCGCCTCCAGATCGGCAATCGCTTCTCCCAGGCCCAGCGCTTTGATTAGCCCTGTCCACTGGCGCGGAGTGATCGCGACCAGCATCACCCGCTCGCCATCCGCCGTTGCGAAGTCGCGACCGAACGCGCCGAACAGATTATTGCCGCTCCTCGGCCGGTCCTGCCCGCTCAGCGTCACCTCGGCGACATTGCCCAGATTGCCCATCGTCGCCGCTGCCAGATCGGAAAGCGCCAGTCGCACCTCACGCCCCTTGCCGCTCGCTTGCCGCTCCCGCTCCGCCGCCAGCAGCGCAAAGGCACCATAGGCCCCCGCGAGCAGATCCCACGCGGGCAGCACATGATTGACAGGACGCGGATCATCTGGATGCCCGGTTAGATAAGGCATCCCGACGCTGGCATTCACCGTATAATCGACCGCCGGCGTGCCATCGGCCCAGCCCATCACCCGCAGGCAGACCAGATCGACCCGCAGCGCGGACAGCTTTTCATAGGACAGGAACCCCTGCACCGGGAAATTGGTGACGAACAATCCGTCGCCGCTGGTCGCCACCCGCTGCGCCAACTCCCGTCCTTCGGGTCGGCCAAGATCAATCGCCAGTGATTTCTTGCCCTTGTTCAACCCCTCCCAATAAAGGCTCTGCGCCTTGGGACCGATCGGCCAGCGCGCGCTGTCGGGGCCCCCGCCGATCTGGTCGAAACGGATCACGGTCGCGCCCATCTGCGCCAGATGCAGCCCGCAGGACGGCCCGGCGATAAAAGCCGCGCCTTCGACAACCGTCAGTCCTTTGAGCAATCCATACATCAGGCCGCGACCTCCTGTTCGACCGATCCGTAAAGCGTGGTCCGCTGCCGGGCGTATCGGCCCGCTGTTTCGGCCGTGCGGTGCATCCGCTCCACATCGAAACACTGCCCATGCGCTCCGCCCGCTGCGCGCGTGATGGATTCGTCCATCAGCACTCCGCCGAGGTCATTGACCCCCGCGCCCAGCGCCGCGATCACGCCCTGCTCGCCCAGCTTCACCCAGCTCGCCTGGATGTTGCCGATCGCGCCATGCAGCGCGATACGCGCCACTGCCTGCATCAGCAGCGCTTCGCGGAAGCTCGGGCCCGACCGCGCCTTGCCCTTGCGCCACATCGGCGCTTCCATATGCACGAAGGGCAGCGGCACAAACTCAGTAAAGCCGCCCGTCTCCTCCTGCAGGCCGCGCACGACGTTCAAGTGCCGTGCCCAGTGGCGATACTCATCGACATGGCCAAACATAATCGTCGCCGTGCTTTTCAGGCCAACGCGATGCGCCGCCCGCATCACCGCCACCCATTCATCCGTCGAAACCTTGTCGGGGCAGATGATGGCCCGCACTTCCTCATGCAGCACTTCGGCCGCCGTCCCTGGCAGCGTCGAAAGCCCCGCCTCCTTCAGCATCGCCAGATAGGGTTCCAACTCCATGCCAAGGGTGGAGGCGCCATGCGCGATCTCCAGCGGGGAAAAGGCGTGGACATGGATCCCCGGCGCGGCATCCCGCACCGTCCGGACGATCGACAGATAGGTATGCCCATCATAGTCCGGATGAATGCCGCCCTGCAGGCAGACTTCGGTCGCGCCACGCGCATGAGCCTCAGCCGCCCTGCGTCCCACCTCTTCCAGGTCCAGCTTATAGGCAGGGCCGCGCAAAGCCTTCGCCGTCCCCTTGGAAAAGGCGCAGAAGCCGCAGCGATAGCTGCAGATATTCGTGTAGTTGATGTTGCGGTTGATCACATAAGTAATCGCGTCACCCACCGCCTCATGCCGCAGCGTATCCGCCGCTTCCATCACCCGCCCGGCATCCGGCCCGGCGGCTTCGAACAGCGTGATAATCTCGCTATCGTCCAGCCCTTCACCCGCCTTGGCGATAATCTCGTCGATCCGTCCGCCAATCAGCGTCCGTCCCACCAGAGGCAGCACCGGCGGCGCTTCTCCCGCGCCCGCGCGCCAGCGCTCGACGATCGGCAGACCGCGCGCATCCACCGCTCGCCGTACCTTTAGCGCAACTTCGGGCTCCAGCCACCGCTCCGGCTCCTTTGCATAGGCAGGCCCTACCGCCAGCCGCTCCGTCAGCACCCGTCCCGCCGCCGCTGTCGCAGCCGCCAGCGCCATCAGATGCGGCCAGGGCGCTTCGGGGTTCACATGGTCGGGCGTCACTGGCGAGACGCCGCCCCAGTCATTCACCCCCGCACGCATCAGCGCAGCCAAACCATCCGGCTGCAGATTGGGCGGCGCCTGGATCGTCATTTCCGGCCCCAGGATCAATCGCGCCGCCGCGATGGTCCACAGATGCTCCTCCAGCGGCGGTTCTGCATGATCCGCCATGCGCGTGTCCGGTTTGGCCCGGAAATTTTGGACGATCACTTCCTGCACATGCCCATGCCGCGCATGTGCATCGCGAATCGCCAGCAGCGCCTCGATGCGCTCCATCCGCGTCTCGCCGATGCCGATCAGCAAACCGGTGGTGAAGGGCACCCGCGCCCGCCCCGCTGCCTCGATCGCCTCCAGCCGCACCGCAGGAACCTTGTCCGGCGATCCATGATGCGGCCCCCCTTTTGCGCACAGCCGATCGGACGTGCTTTCCAGCATCAGGCCCATCGACGCGGCCACTGGGCGCAGCATCGCCAGATCGGCGTCCCCCATGATGCCGGGGTTCAGGTGGGGCAACAGGTTCGTTTCCACCAGTACCGCCGCCGCCGCCTCCCGCAAATAGCGCAGCGTCGAGCCATGCCCCAACACCTCCAGCGCCGTCCGCGCCACGGCATAGCGATCCTCCGGCCGGTCCCCGAGCGTAAATAGCGCCTCTCGGCATCCCGCCGCCTCACCCGCCCGGGCAATCTTCAGCACTTCGTCGATCGACAGATAGGGCGATCCGGCATTGCGCGGCGCTTTGGCGAAGGTGCAATAATGGCAAACGTCGCGACATAGGTGAGTCAGGGGAATGAAGACCTTGCGCGAATAGGTGACGGTCGCGCCAAATGACGCCAGCGTCATCGCCTCGGCCTGGTCAAGCAGCGCGCCGAGCGGTTCACGCCCAAGCGCTTTTGCCCATGACACGGCCGAATCCACGTCCTCGATCCTCATTCCTCGCCTCTTATTCTCGCCACTGAATTTTACAATAGCGGATAGTTTTCGTTGAGCGCAAGCTTCAGCCGCGGCCCATCCCTGCCCTGACCCCTCCGGGGCTTTAAATCAAGCTTTTGACGGCAGCAGAAGCACGGTTGCCCATTTTCCCCTTGCCCCCGCGGCGATCCCATGCACAAAGCTTGCCAATTGCCTTGGCAGAGCTGGTGTTTTACCTCCGCACCGCGGAGCAGCAAGGACGGATAATGGACGACCTCATGATCCAGGATAGACAGGGCGCCCGATCGCCCTTTTCGCCGCAGGAAGTGGGCGAAGGGCTATCCGTCATCTCCATCGCCAAGAGCTATGACAAACGCGCCGTCCTGACCGACGTGTCGCTGACCGTGGGCAAGGGCGAGGTGGTCGGCCTGCTTGGCCCCAATGGCGCGGGCAAGACGACCTGCTTTTATTCGGTGATGGGACTCGTCCGTCCCGATCAAGGCCGCATCATTCTGGATGGCCAGGACATTACCGGCCTCCCCATGTACCGCCGCGCGATCCTGGGCCTTGGCTATCTGCCACAGGAAACCTCGATCTTCCGCGGCCTCACCGTCGCCCAGAATATCAGCGCCGTGCTGGAACTGGCCGAGCCGGACAAGGCAGCGCGCCAAGCGCGGCTTACCCAGCTGCTCGAAGAATTCGGCCTCACCCGCCTCGCCCATTCCCCCGCCATGGCGCTGTCGGGCGGTGAGCGCCGCCGCTGCGAAATCGCCCGGGCGCTGGCCGCCAATCCCTCGATTGTCCTCCTCGATGAGCCCTTTGCGGGCATCGACCCCCTTTCCATCGCCGACATTCGCGATCTGGTGAAGCAATTGAAGACGCGCGGCATCGGCGTCCTCATCACCGACCATAATGTCCGGGAAACGCTGGAAATCGTTGATCGCGCCTGCATCATCTATGGCGGTCAGGTCCTCTTCGCGGGCAGCCCGACCGAACTGGTCGCCAACGCCGATGTCCGCCGCCTCTATCTGGGCGAGAATTTCTCGCTCTGATGAGCGGCCCGCCCGCCTCCCTGCGACCTGACGGCCAAGGCGCCAGCTAATGGCCCTCGCGCCCCGCCTCGACCTGCGGCAAAGCCAGTCACTGGTAATGACGCCGCAGCTCCAGCAGGCGATCAAGCTGCTGGCGCTCTCCAACCTCGAAATCGACGCCTTCGTCGCGGCTGAGCTGGAAAAGAACCCCCTGCTGGAAACCGGCGCGCCAGTCGAAGCCGTTGCGCCCGGCGAGATCGAGGCTGAGATCGATCGCCCTGCTCTTGCCGCCGAGACCGGCGCGACCGACGATCTTATCGGCCAGGGACTGGGCGAAACCGACGCTCCGCTCGACGTCGATTATGGTGCGGAAACCTTCATCGACGACGGCCCCGCCGATCGGGCTACGAGCGCGATTGGCTCAGGCAGCTTAGACTTGCTCTCCGGCAGCGGCGAAGCGCCCGATTTTGACAGCTTCGCTAATCCCGAACAGGGCTTGCAGGAACATCTGATGGACCAGGCGCGCAGCGCGCTGTCGGGCATGGACCTGCTCATTGCTACCCAGCTGATCGGCCAGATCGACGAAGCAGGCTATCTCGAAGCCAATCTCCTCGAAACCGCCCATGGCCTCGGCGTACCGCTCGCGCAGGCGGAGGAGGTGCTGGGCGTCATCCACGGCTTCGACCCCACTGGCGTGGGGGCGCGCTCGCTCGCCGAATGTCTGACGCTCCAGGCCAAGGAAGCCAACCGCTACGACCCCTGCATGGCGAAGCTGCTCGCCAATCTCGACCTGCTCGCCCGCGGCGCCCTCCCCCAGCTGCGCCGCATCTGCGGCGTGGATGAGGAGGACATGGCCGACATGATCCGCGAACTGCGGGCCTATAATCCCAAGCCCGGCCTTCGCTTCTCCACCGATCGCGCGCCACCGGTCACGCCCGACCTCTTCGTCAATCCCACCGGCGCTGGCTGGTCGATCGAGATTAATAGCGGGACCCTTCCGCGCCTGCTCATCAATCGCAGCTATTATGTGGAGCTTGCCTCCGGCCCGCAGAGCCGCGCCTCAAAGGCGTGGCTCGCCGATTGCCTCGCCAGCGCCAACTGGCTGGTCAAGGCACTCGATCAGCGGCAGAAGACGATCATCAAGGTCGCGACCGAGATCGTCCGCTGCCAGGAGGAATTTTTCCGCAAGGGCGTCGCACATCTGAAGCCACTGACGCTCAAGATGGTCGCCGAAGCGATCAACATGCATGAATCTACGGTCAGCCGCGTCACCTCGAACAAATATCTCGCCTGCCCGCGCGGCATCTATGAACTCAAATATTTCTTCACTAGCGGCGTCTCGGCCTCGGACGGCGAAGGCGCGGTGTCGGCCGAGGCCGTGAAGAGCCACATCAAGGCCCTGATCGCCGCAGAAGCGCGCGACGCCATCCTGTCCGACGACACGCTAGTCGATCTGCTTCGCGCCAAGGGCATGGATATAGCCCGACGCACGGTCGCCAAATACCGAGAAGCCTTAGGCATAGGCTCCTCCGTCCAAAGGCGCCGCCAAAAGGCGCTGCAAGGCAAAGCGGCCTGATCCGCGCCGCCTGTTCATGTCAAATGCCCATACCCCCGTTCGTTTCAAGCGAAGTCGAGAAACGGAAAGCGCCTGCTTCTCAACTTCGCTCAAAGCGAGCGGCGCTAAGAGACACACTCACCCCCCCTCAAACCAACCCTAACCGCGTCAACTCCCCCAGCATCGCGGGCGGCATCGCATCCAGATCATCTGCCTCATCCGCGCCAAGGTCCGGCGGCGCATCCTTCCCCTCCAGATACCGCCACCCCTGGTGCGCCCGCTTGGGCGCGCCCCGCACCGCGATCAATCTGGGTTCCAGCCTGATCCAGAAGCGCCCCTGCCCCGTCTCCTGAAATCCAATCAACGGGCTGCGCCCCACGAGCCGATGCTGGTGAACCCAGTAAAGCGAACCGCCCTCCATCTCCGCCACACGCTTGGGCAGGTAACGCGTCGTCAACCGCGCCTCACCCGCATGGCTTTCCAGCCACGCCCGCAATGTCGCAGGACTTTCGCTGCCAAAGGCTATCTTGGTGATATGAAGCGGCATGAGCGAGAAGATGGGCGCTTGCGCACACTGGTCAAGATAGGGCGACCCTAAAGCCCCCAGATCGTCGCCAGCCCCAAAAAGGAAAAGAACCCCATCACATCGGTCATAGCGGTGACAAACACGGCCGACGAAACCGCAGGATCGATATTGAACCGGTCCAGCGTCACCGGCACCAATATCCCGGCCAGCCCAGCCACCAGATTGTTCGTCAGCATCGCCAGCGCGATCACGATCCCCAAATCATGATTGCCATAGATCAGCCCCACCGCGATCCCGATCAAGATCCCCAATGCCGTTCCATTGGCGCTGGCGATCCGGAACTCGCGCACAATCTGCCGGATCGTATTGGAACTGGTCAGTTGATTGGTCGCCAGTGCACGCACCGCCACCGCCATGGTCTGCGTTCCCGCATTGCCGCCCATGCCCGACACGATCGGCATCAGCACGGCCAGCACGACATATTTTGAGATAGTGGACTGGAACAATCCGACGACAGAAGCGGCCAGCACCGCCGTCCCCAGATTCACGACCAGCCAGGAAAGGCGCGTCCGAACCGTCTCCAGGATCGGCTGGTTGATGTCGCCCTCGCCCGCACCGGACAGGCGCAATATGTCCTCGCCCGCTTCTTCCGAAATGATGTGGACCACGTCATCGACCGTGATCATGCCCACCAGCCGCCCACTCGCATCCACTACCGCAGCCGAAATCAGCGCATATTTCTGGAAACGCAGCGCCACTTCCTCCTGATCCATATCGACCGGGATCAGCGTCTGCTCGCGCTTCATGACGTCCGCAATCGCGATCGACCGCGGGCAGGTAAGGATCCAGCTCAGCTGGCAGGTGCCGATCGGCTTATGCGCCTCGTCCACCACGAAGATTTCCCAGAAATCGGTCGTCAGGTCGCGATTGTCGCGCAGATAGTCAATCACCTGCCCGACCGTCATATGCTCGGGCACCGCGACCAGGTCGCGCTGCATCAAACGACCGGCGGATTCCTCCGGATAGGACAGCGCGCTTTCGATCGCAGCGCGATCTTCCGGGTCCAGCGCATCGAGCACGGCCTGCTGATCGGCCGCCTCCATATCCTCGATGATCGCCACCGCGTCGTCTGTATCCAGTTCCGCGGCGAAGTCGGCGACCTGCTGCGGCTCAAGCGCGTCGAGCAGGTCGTCGCGCACATAGTCGTTGAGCTCGGACAGAACCTCCGCGCCCACCAGATCGCCCAGCGCCGCCGCAACATCGCCACGCCGGTCGGATGGGGTCAGTTCCAGAAGGTCGGCGATATCCGCCGGGTGCAGCGGCGAAACCAGATCGCGCGCCCGGTCCCGGTCATCCTCTTCCACCGCGTCTAGAACGGCGGAAACAAAGTCCGGCCTCAGCCGGTCATCCTCGTCATGACGGGATTCCGGCTGCTCGACGGTCTTGTCGTCAGCAGCTAGGTCGTCCGGCCGGGGTTCGGCCATATCGGCTCGCTCGCTCATCGCGTCCCCTACTGTCCGGTTCCTGTAACATTTCGCTGCTTTTGCCGATGGAAGGGATAAATGCAATGCCTCAAAGGTTGATTGAGGCGCTTCCATCCCCCGCCTAACGCTCTATATGGACCAACATTTCCCCACTCCCCCGAAAGAGGAGATTTTCATGGCCGACGAAACGCTCACCCTCACCCTCGACAGCGGCGGCGATGTCGTCATCAAGCTGCGCCCCGACCTCGCTCCCGGCCATGTGGAACGCATCGCCCAACTCGCCAAGGAAGGCTTTTATGACGGCGTGGTCTTCCACCGCGTCATCCCCGGCTTCATGGCGCAGGGCGGCGACCCGACCGGCACCGGCATGGGTGGGTCCAAGCTGCCTGACCTGAAGGCTGAATTCAGCCGCGAACCCCATGTGCGCGGCGTTTGCTCCATGGCTCGTTCGTCGAACCCGAACAGCGCCAACAGCCAGTTCTTCATCTGCTTCGACGACGCCACCTTCCTCGACGGCCAATATACCGTCTGGGGCGAAGTCACCTCGGGCATGGAACATGTCGATGCCCTGCCCAAGGGCGAACCGCCCCGGACCCCAGGCAAGATCCTGAAGGCGACAATTTCCTGATAAAGCGGAGGGGGCCGATCCAAAGATCAGCCCCCTTCTTCGTTAGAGCGTAATCCTGACCACCCGTTCGCTTCGAACAAAGTCGAGAGGCACAAGGCTCGCCCTTTCAGCTAATCGTCACTCCGAACCATTCCCCACGACCGCATTATCGGTCTCACCCTCAACCGGGGCCACATAAGGCCCGATCGCCTCGATATGCCAGCGCCGGTCGGCTTTGCTCGACCCCGGCACATCATTGGCGCGCCGCAACGTGACCTGCCGCAGCCTGTACCAGGGCTTCCCATTGGCCGCGATCCGCCCATAGACTTGCACCGGCACGACGACATAGAGCGACCCTGCCGCGCCCTCCATCTGTCCGGGCGCACCGACATTCGCGTGGATCTCACTGAAATTGCGGAATCGCCGGGCGAAGACCTCGTCTTCCTCGGCGCCCACCGCGCTCTCGTCGTTCCACAGGTCCTGCGCGTCGTCGAAACGCCGCGCCTCCAACAGGCCATAATAGCCCTGCACCACCTGGGCAGCGCCTTGCGGCCCCTTGGGATCGTTCGACCCTTCCTCCAGCGGCGTTCTGTCGTCCGGCAGGCCGCCCGGCGTTCCGGGTGCCGGCGGCTTGAGCGGCTCCAAGGCCGCCTGCGCCTCGGCGCGGAAGCTGTTCTCTACCTGGACGGCATTGGCGCCGTTGGCGAGATTGTCGATCGCGCTTTCCTCCCGCCCGTCACAAGCGGCGAGCGAGAGGCATGCGATAAGCGCTGCTGCGCCGGTTCCAACCCGCATCAGCGGCGCAACGTCCCGCGCCAATGATCCCCATCGGATCGCCTGTCTCGCGTCTCACCGGAATCACCCGACCGGCCACCGCCCCAGCTGCCGCGCGGGCTGCCCGCACGCGGTTCACTGCGCGTCACCGGCGGACTGGCCGTAGCACCCGCGCCATCGCGGTCGCGCCAGCGGCGGCCCTGCCAAGACTGCTCCTGCCGGCGCTGACCCTGCCAAGTGCGGCCTTGATCAGGCTGCGCCAGGCTGCCGCGCCAATGCCCGCCCTGCTGAGCCTGTCCGCGCCTGCCTTCCCAATAACGGCGCTGGCTGTCGTTCCAACGGTGGCGGCGACCGCCCCGGTCGAAGACATAGTAGCCGCTGCCGGGATAATAATAATCGCCATACCAGCCATAAGTGGGGCCGTAATAGCCGGGGCCCCAATAATCATCATAATAGCCGCCATAATAGCCGCTGCCATAATAACCCGAACCCACACTCACGCCGCCATAATAGCCATCGTCATAGGCGCAGCCGCCCAAGGCGACCGCACCTGCAAGGCCAATCGCAGCCAGAAACTTCTGTCCGGACCACGTCATCGCCTCTCTCCTTTTCTCCAATATGGGCAGGATAACGTCTCCCGGTTGAATTGGTTGTGAATGAAGAGACGAAGAAGCTCACTTCGCGTTCATCCATGCTTCATCGTCGGAAAGGGATGAACCGTTTGCATAAGCGCTGGACAGACCGCCTGGCGCGCTGTCTTATCCGCTTCGGCCTTCCTTCCAGGAGGCCAGGGGTTCGGGGCGGCGTTGGACTGCAGCCGTCCCGAATTCCCTTATCTTACCCGCTGTTGCGCAGCGCCGTCGCGATCGCGTTGATCGACAGCTCGATGCCCTCCTTGATCCGCGCATCATCCTCCCCGCCGCGATGCCGCTTCATCAGTTCCACCTGCAGCAGGTTGAGCGGCTCGATATAGGGCAGGCGCAGTCGGATCGATTCATCCAACTTGGGATTCTTCTCCAGCAGTCGCGACTGCCCCGTTGCCGCCAGCAGCCCGTCATGGGTCAGCTGCCACCCCTCGCGAATACGTTCGAATATCGCAGCACCGCCCGCCTGATCCTCGACCAGCGGCAGATAATGGGCGGCGATCCCGAGGTCCGACTTCGCCAGCACCATCTCCAGATTGGCGAGCGCCGACTGCAGGAACGCCCAGCTCTGCGCCATGTCCGCCAGCAGCGCCTTGTCACGGAAAGCGTCGAACGCCTGCCCCATGCCATACCAGCCCGGCAGCATCACCCGCGCCTGCGACCAGCTGAACACCCAGGGGATGGCGCGCAGATCCTCGATCCGGGTGCTCTTCGTCCGGCTGGCGGGCCGCGAGCCGATCTTCAAGCCGGAAATCTCCTGAATCGGCGTCAGCTCGCGGAAGAACTCCTTGAACCCCTGCGTCCCATAAACAAGGTCGCGATAGGCGGCGAAAGCGGTCTTCGACAGCTCATCCATCGCCGCCGCAAAGCGCGCCGCATCCCGGTCCGAAATCCCCTCCGGTTCTAGGCTGGCGAGCAGCGTCGCGCTCGTCATCGCCTCCAAATTGGTCATTGCGACATCGCGCGTGCCGAATTTCGCCGCGATCACCTCGCCCTGTTCGGTGATGCGGATGCGTCCCTGCACCGTGCCCTTGGGCTGCGCCTGGATCGCGGCAAAGGATGACCCGCCACCGCGCCCCACCGCGCCGCCCCGGCCATGGAACAGCTGCATCGCCGTCCCCGCCTTCTCGAACACCGGCGCCAGCGCCTTGCTCGCCTGATAAAGCGACCAGGTAGAGGTGATGTACCCACCATCCTTGTTGCTGTCGGAATAGCCGATCATCACTTCTTGATGGCCCCGCTCGCGCACCACGCCCGCAATCTCGGGTAGCCCGAAATAGGCCGCCATGATGCTGGGCGCGGCCTCAAGGTCGGCGATCGTCTCGAATAGCGGCACCGCCATGATCGCCGCCTGCGCAGGGGCATCACCCTTCGTCGCGCGCCACAACCCCGCCTCCTTCAGCAGCAGGTTGACCTCCAACAGATCAGAAACGCTCTCCGCCTTGGAGATGATATAATGACTAATGCAGGCCGGACCGTAGATGCGATGCGCCTCCGCCGCCGCCTGCACGATCGCCAGTTCGGACGCGGTCTCCTCAGAATATTCCGAAAAGCGCGACCCTAAAGGCCGGTTGCTTGCCAGCTCCCGCCGCAGCAGCGCGATCCGCGCATATTCATCGAGCGCGGCATAATCTTCCTGCACGTCCGCCACCTTCAGCAGCTCCGCAACGACGCGCTCATGCACATCGCTATTCTGCCGCATGTCGAGCGTGGCGAGATGGAAGCCGAATGTTTCCACCGCCCGGATCAGCCGCCCCAGTGCGCCCCCCGTCGCCAGCGCGCCGTCACCCTCGCTCGCTAGCCCCTGCGCTACCGTCACCAGATCGCGCCGCAAGTCGCCCGGCTGCGCATAGGGCTCGCCGTCCAGTCGCGAAGGGCGTGGCGGCTCCTTGCCCACCAGCGTGCGATAGGTCGCCGCCAGCCGCGCATAAATGCCCGAAATCGCCCGCCGATAGGGCTCATCCTGTCGGCTGGGCGAGCTATCCCCGCTTGCCTCCGCCAGTGCCAGCACGCCGTCCGGCACATGCGCCAACTCGGTGGACAACGACAGTTCCGCCCCCAGCGCATGCAGCGCGTCGAGATAAAAGGCGACCGCCGCCTCGCATCCCCGCGCCAATGCTGATCGCAATTGCGGCGCCTGGACGAAGGGATTGCCGTCCCGGTCCCCGCCAATCCAGTTGCCCACCCGCAGGAAGCTCGGCGGCCGCACGCCCAATACCCGCTCCCATCGCGCATAAAGCGCAGGCAGCACCGGCAGGAACACGTCGCGGAAATAGGTCAGGACATTGTCGATCTCGTCCTGCACGAACAGCTTCTGCCGCCGCAGCGGCCGCGTCTGCCACAACAGCGCAATCTGCCGGGCGATCGCTTCGTCCAGATTCTCGCCATCTTCCGTCTCGCTGCGCCCCGCATCCTTCAGCAGCATCAGGTCGGCGATGCGGTTCTTATGATCGATCATGCTCTTGCGCCGCACCTCGGTCGGGTGGGCGGTCAGCACCGGGACGATCAGCGAATGGTTGAGCAGCGAAAGCACAGCATCCCGATCGACCCCATGCCCCTCCAGCCGCTCGATGGCCGAAGCCACATCGGCGTCCGGATCGGCCGCCACGCCTTGCCGGTCCTCGGCCAGATTGGCGAGCATCGAAAACAGCATGAACCCCCGAACGAAGGATAGCGTATCATCCAGGCTCAGCGCCTCCAGCCCGGTATCCACCACATCCGCGCCGTGCAGCCCCCGCGCCCGATCGACCGACGCGGACCGGATATATTCCGTCTGCCGATACAGCCGATCTCCGCCATAGGCCCGGATCACATCGCCGAGCAGGCGGCCGAGATACCGAATGTCCGGATTTTGCGTAACCGCCGGAACGGGGGAGGAAAGAGTCGCCATGAAATCGATGCTGCGCCGCAACAATCGCCGGGTCAAGCCTCGTAACGCCCCACCCTCGTTCGGGCTGAGCCTGGCGATGCCCGCGCACCACCTTCACAAGTTCACCCCGAAGCTGTGCTGACGCCACACAATCCTTGCGCGAATCCCACCGCCTGGGCCAAAGGACATATGTGACCGCCACCATCAGCATAGGAACCGACGGCAACGGCAACCCCGTTCCGATCGACGTCGAGGAATTGCTCGCCACCCGCCTGCTCGTTCAGGGCAATTCGGGCTCCGGCAAGTCGCACCTCCTCCGCCGTTTGCTGGAGGAAAGCGCGTCCCTGGTCCAGCAGGTAGTCATCGATCCCGAAGGCGATTTCGTCACCCTCGCCGACGAATACGGCCACGTCGTCATCGACGCGGGCGATTATAATGAGCGCGAGATCGTCAAGATGGCCGCGCGCATCCGCGAACATCGCGCGTCGGTGGTCCTCAGCCTCGAAAGCCTGGAGTTGGAGGCGCAGATGAAATGCGCCGCGACCTTCCTCTCCACCCTGTTCGACGCCCCGCGCGACCATTGGTATCCCGCCCTCGTCGTGGTGGACGAAGCACAAATGTTCGCCCCGGTCGCCGCGGGAGACGTGTCCGACGAAGCCCGCCGCCTCAGCCTCGCCGCCATGACCAACCTCATGTGCCGGGGCCGCAAGCGCGGCCTTGCGGGCGTCATCGCCACCCAGCGCCTTGCCAAGCTCGCCAAGAATGTCGCGGCCGAAGCGTCGAATTTCCTGATGGGCCGCACCTTCCTCGACATCGACATGGCCCGCGCCGCCGACTTGCTGGGCATGGAGCGCCGCCAGGCCGAACAGATACGTGACCTGGAACGCGGCCGCTTCCTCGCGCTCGGCCCCGCCATCTGCCGCCGCCCGGTCGCGGTGAAGATTGGCACGGTCAAAACCAGCACGCGCGGCGGCACCCACAAGCTGATGCCGCCGCCTGCCGCAGCAACCGAAAATATGCAGGAACTGCTCTTCGCCAGCGCAGGCGAGGACGACGCGCTGCCGCCTCCGCCGCCCCGCGCCGACCCGCCGCCGCTACCGGCCGAGGAACTGATGCGCGCGCTCGCCAACGCCCCTTCGGCCAAGCCCGCCGCGCCCGAACTCGACTTCGGCCAGAATGAGCCCGTGGTCATCGCCGTCCTCGGAGAGATCGTCGCCGACCTTGGCGACGCGCAGCCCAGCGTCTCGACCCTCTATCAGGATTTCGGCGTCCGCTGCCGCATGAAGGGGCTGCGCACGCCCCCGCTCGACCTCTCCGCCTTCCGCAAGCGTTTCGCGATGGCGCAGGCGGGCATGTTCGACGCCGCTGATCCGCGTTGGGACGATGCGATGAAGGCCGCACAACCCCTGCCCGAAGACATGCTCGCGCCCTTCCTCCTCATCGCGCGCGCGGCGATGCAGGGCCTGCCCTGCCCCGACGATGCCGCCCTCGCCCGAGCCTATGGCACCAGCTCGCCCGGCCGCGTCCGCCGCCTCATCGACTATATGGAAAAGATCGGCGTCATCGTCGCCCGCACCGATTTTGGCGGCCGACGCTCGATTGGCGTGCCTCAACTCGGCCTCTCCACCGCAGCGGCCGAAGGATGAGCATCTCCGTCCTCTTCGTCTGCCTTGGCAATATCTGCCGCTCACCCCTCGCGGAAGCGGCCTTGCGCGCCGAAGCCGAACGTGCGGGACTGTCCATCAAAGTGGACTCGGCGGGCACCGGCGACTGGCATGTCGATTGCCCACCCGACAAACGCGCACAAGCCGTCGCCCTCCGCAACGGCATAGACATATCCAACTATAGGGGCCGCCAGGTCACCGCGCAGGATTTCCACCGTTTCGACCACATCTTCGCCCTCGACGCGGACAATCTGCAAAACCTCCGCCGCATCCGCCCCTCCGACGGCACCGCCGACCTCCGCCTCCTCATGGACCTCGTCCCCGGCCGAGAAGGCACCAGCGTCACCGACCCCTATTTCGGTGAGGATGCAGGCTTTGACGAAACCTGGGGAGATGTAACCAGAGCGGCAAAGGCCCTCATCGAACGGCTAAAGGGCTCCTTATAGCCCCTCCACTTCAGGTTCAAACGAGGCATGTGACTCGTTTGAAGGGTTGGGGTGGCTCTGGCACGGCATACCCCTTCCATCCGCAGGCGCTCCCCCTCCGCCCGAGAAGATATAGCTATTTCCTACCCGCCAATCTCATGATACACCTGCATCATGACTTCGTGGTTAGCCCTCCTCCACCAGCTCCCCGCCAAGCCCCCCTATCTGCGCGTCAAGATCTGGCGCCGCCTCCAATCCATTGGCGCGGTTCCGCTCAAAAACGCCGTCCACGTCCTTCCGCATTCGGGCGACTCTGAAGCTGCCTTCCACGCCCTGCTCGAAGAAATCACCAGCAGCGGCGGCGAAGCCATCCTCACCGAAACCCGCCTGCTCGCTGGCCAGTCGGATGCCGAAGTCCGCAGCCTTTTCGACACCGCCCGCGACGCCGATTATGACGAACTGGCCCAGTCTGCCTACCGCCTGCTCGAAACCGGCCCCGCCACCCCCGCCGACATCGCCAAGCTCCAGAAGCGCCTAGAAGAGATCGGCCGGATCGACTTTTTCGGCGCGCACGGCCGCCAGGAGGCGGCAGCAGCCCTCGCCGAACTCGAGCGCCACCGCTATCAGCATCCCGATGTCAGCCGCGCCGAGCCTGCCCAGACCCCCGTGCCGCAGAACCTCACCGACCGCATCTGGGTCACGCGCAGCGGCGTCCATGTCGATCGCATCGCCTGCGCCTGGCTGATCCAGCGCTTCATCGATCCCAAGGCGCGCTTCCGCTTCGTCGATAGCCGCTCCCATGATCCGGAACCGGGCGAGCTGCGCTTCGACATGGCCGACGCCGAATTTACCCATGAAGGGGACCGTTGCAGCTTCGAAACCCTGCTGCTCCGCGCCGCCCTCACTGAAGATCCCGCCCTCTGCGCCATCGGCGAGATCATCCACGAACTCGACATAGCCGACGGTAAGTTCGCCCGCCCGGAAACCGCGGGCCTCGGCGCGATCCTGTCGGGCGTCTGCGCCTCGACTGACGACGATCTCCAACGCATCGCCCTCGCCAGCGACGCCCTCAATCAATTCCACGCCTTCTTCAGCAATCGAAAGGCCGATCGATGAGCAGCAACGCATCGACCCTCTCCGCCGCCGCCACTTCTGCCCCCGACCACGGCATCTCGCTCGGCGAAGCCACCCGTCAATGGACGAAGATCGCGGCGCTCAGCTTCGGCGGCCCCGCAGGACAGATCGCGGTGATGCACCGCATCTTGGTCGAGGAAAAGAAGTGGATCGGCGAGGAGCGTTTCCTCCACGCCCTCAACTATTGCATGCTGCTTCCTGGCCCAGAAGCGCAGCAGCTCGCCGTCTATATCGGCTGGCTCCTCCACAAGACGAAAGGCGGCCTCATCGCGGGTATCCTCTTCGTGCTCCCCGGTTTCTTGTCGATCCTGGCGCTAAGCTACATCTACGTCCTCCTCGGCAAAGTGCCGCTTGTTGAAGGGCTCTTCTTCGGCCTCAAGGCCGCCGTCCTTGCCGTGGTCGTGCAAGCCGTCATCCGCGTCGGCTCCCGCGCGCTCAAGAACGGCGTGATGCGCGGCATCGCCGCCGCCGCCTTTGTCGCCATTTTCTTCCTCGACGCCCCCTTCCCGCTGATCGTGCTGGCGGCGGGCCTCATCGGCTATCTCGGCGGCCGCAGCGGCATCGCCCAGTTCAAGGGCGGCGGCGGCCATGGCCCGGCCTCCGGAAACATCATCCACGACCGCGACACCGCGCTCGGCGAAGCGCTTCCCGATCACGCCCGCCCGAACCTGCGCTGGTCGCTCCAGATTTCGACCGTCCTGTTGCTGCTTTGGCTGGCGCCTGTCCTGACCCTCTTCCTCGCGCTCGGCCCCGACGATGTATTCGCCCGCATCGCCAGCTTCTTCAGCCAGATGGCGGTCGTTACTTTCGGCGGGGCCTATGCCGTCCTCGCTTATGTCGCGCAGGAGGCGGTCGGCACTTTCGGCTGGCTCCGTCCGGGTGAGATGCTCGACGGCCTCGGCATGGCTGAAACCACGCCGGGCCCGTTGATCATGGTAACGCAGTTCGTCGGTTTCCTCGCTGCCTTCCGCGACGCCGGGACGCTCCCGCCACTGCTCGCCGCGACGATCGGCGCGATCCTCACCACCTGGGTGACCTTCGTCCCCTGTTTCCTGTGGATCTTCGCGGGAGCGCCCTTCATCGAACGCCTGCGCGGCAACCGCGCCCTCTCCTCAGCGCTTACCGCCATCACCGCAGCGGTGGTGGGCGTGATCCTGAACCTCGCCCTCTGGTTCGCGATCCACACGCTCTTCGGGAAGGTTCAGGCCGTAGCGACGCCGACCGGATCGCTCGACGTCCCGGTCCTCGCCTCGATCAATCTCCCGGCCCTGATCCTCTCCACCGCAGCGCTCATCGCCGTCCTGCGCTTCAAGGCCGGGGTCCTCCCCGTCCTCCTCTGCTCCGCCGCAGCAGGCGCCGCTTTTATCCTGCTGACCTAGCGCACGATGATGTTGGAACGCACCGTCTGCGTCCGCTCGCTACCAACATAGTCGCGAAGCGGAGAGCGCGACGTTAACGTTTTTCCGATTTGGACCGAAACGAACGGATCAACCCCCAATCATGTTACTCTAGGCTAGCGCTTTCACCCGAGCCCTGAACGCATGCAACAAGGGCTCGGTATAGCCGTTAGGCTGCACCACGCCCTCAAACACCAGCGCCCGCGCCGCCTGGAAAGCCAGGCTCTCCTCCTCCCGCCCCCTCATCGGCTGGTAAAGCGGATCGCCCTTATTCTGCGCATCCACCTTCGCCGCCATCCGCTTGAGCGCTGCATCGACCTCGTCGGCGGAACACACCCCATGCAGTAGCCAACTGGCGATATGCTGCGAAGAAATCCGCAACGTCGCCCGGTCCTCCATCAGCCCGATGTCATGAATGTCCGGTACCTTGGAGCAACCGACGCCCTGATCCACCCAGCGCACGACATAACCCAATATCCCCTGCGCATTATTGTCCAGCTCGTCGCGAATATCCTCCGCCGACCAGTTCACCCCAGCCGCCAGCGGGATCGTCAGCAGCGCGTCCAGACCCGCGACCGGCTCCGCCTTCCGCTCCTCCTGGCGCGCAAACACGTCGACGGCATGATAGTGCGTCGCGTGCAAGGTCGCGGCCGTCGGGGAAGGCACCCAGGCCGTATTCGCCCCCGTCATCACATGCCCGATCTTCTGCTCCAGCATGTCCGCCATCCGGTCCGGCGCGGCCCACATGCCCTTGCCGATCTGCGCCTTGCCGGACAGTCCGCAGGCAAGCCCGATCTGCACATTGCGATCCTCATAGGCTTTGATCCAGGCGGCATCCTTCATCTCGCCCTTGCGGACCATCGGCCCCGCGCGCATCGACGTATGGATCTCGTCGCCTGTGCGATCCAGGAAGCCGGTATTGATGAAGACGATCCGGTCCCGCACCGCATGGATGCAGGCGGCGAGGTTCGCCGAAGTCCGCCGCTCCTCATCCATCACCCCGACCTTCAGCTGATGCCGCTTCAGCCCCAGCAGATCCTCGATCGCGTCGAATAAATCGTTGGTGAAGGCGACCTCCTCCGGGCCATGCATCTTGGGCTTGACGATATAGATACTGCCCGCCCGGCTGTTGACGAAGCGCCCCTCCCGCCGAAGGTCGTGCAAGGCGATCAGGCTGGTGACAATCCCGTCAAGAATCCCCTCCGGCGCCTCCGCCCCGTCGCTCATCCGGACGGCAGGCGTCGTCATCAAATGCCCGACATTGCGCACGAACAGCAGCGACCGCCCCGGCAGGGTAAAGCTGCTCCCATCGGGCGCGACATAGCTGCGGTCGCCGTTCAACCGCCGCGTCATCATCGCGCCATTCTTCTCGAAACTATCCTCCAGATCGCCCTTCATCAGGCCCAGCCAGTTGGCATAAGCCGCAACCTTATCGGCGGCATCCACCGCCGCGACCGAGTCCTCCAGGTCGCAAATGGTCGATAATGCGGACTCCAGCACGACATCCGCCAAATGCGCCGGATCATCCCGCCCCACGGCATGCCCAGCATCGATCACCAGCTCGATATGAAGCCCATTATTGCGCAGCAGGAAATTATCCCCCGCCCGTCCCACCAATTGCGAAGCATTCCGCAACACCGGCGCTTCCCCTCGCCAGTCCGCCCAGCTCCCATCGGCCAGCGGGACGGCCCGGTCCAGAAACTCCTTGGCCCAGCCAATCACCTGCGCCCCGCGCGCCGCATCATAGCCCTTCCCCGCCGGAACGCTCCCAATCGCATCGGTCCCATAGAGCGCATCATAGAGGCTCCCCCACCGCGCATTAGCCGCGTTCAGCAGGAAGCGCGCATTGAGGATCGGCACGACCAGCTGCGGCCCCGCCAGCCTCGCCAGCTCGTCATCCACCCGCGTCGATCCGATGGCAAAGGGAGCAGGCTCCGGCGCCAGATAGCCAATCTCGGTCAGGAAAGCCCGGTAAGCCGTCCCATCCACCGCTTGCCCCGCGTGAGCCTCATGCCACTTATCGATCTGATCCTGCATCGCGTCCCGCTTCGCCAGCAGCGCGGCATTACGCGGGCCAAAGCGCTCGAAAATGCCGGCCACCCCGCCCCAGAAATCATCCGCCTCGATCCCGGTGCCGGGCAACACCTTCTCATCGATGAAGCCCGCCAGCTCGGCGGCGACCTTCAGGCCAGATTTCTCGATCAGGTCGGGCATGCATCCACTCCGCGCGAAAATAACTGCGGCCAAGCATAGACCCGCCCGCCATCCTCGCACTAGACAAGAAAAAGTTGAAAGATATTTTCCGCATTGGAAAAGATCATGATGGACCCGGACTATCTCCTCTTCACCCGCGCCGTCGACGCCGGCAGCCTCTCGGCCGCCGGACGGATGCTCAACATTTCCCCAGCGATGATGTCGAAGCGCATCTCTCGCTTAGAAGCCCGCCTCGGCGTGCGCCTCATCCACCGTACCACCCGCCGCCTCGCGCTGACGGAGGAAGGCGCCAGCCTTCATCGCGACATCACCGGCATCCTGGAAGCGATCCAGCAGGCGGAGGACCGCGCCACCAACCGCCACCGCGCGATATCCGGCGCGCTGCGGGTCTCCGCCCCCACCTCCTTCGGCCGCCTCCACATCGCCCCGCATGTCCAGCGCTTCCTGCAGAGCCATCCCAAAGTCGATCTGGAGCTCAATCTTTCCGACGCCTATGAGGACCTGCTCTCGCAGCGGGTCGATCTCGCCATCCGCATCACCAGCGACGTTCCCGCGCATCTGGAGGGCCATTATCTCGCCGCCAACCAACGCATCCTCTGCGCCAGCCCCGCCTATCTCTCGGAACATGGCGCGCCGCAAAAGATCGCCGACCTTTCCCGCCACCGCCTGCTCGCCGCGGAAGGACAACTGCCCTGGCGGCTCGACAACGGCCGCATGCGCCGGCAGATCGACGGCCGTAGTCATGTGCGCACCAACAGCAGCGAGATCGTCCGCGAACTCGCCGTGACCGGTGCCGGCATTGCACTCCGCTCGCTCTGGGACGTTGGCCCGCTTCTCGCCGAGGGAAAGCTCGTCCGCCTGCTCGATGGCTGGGAAGGCCCCTCTGACCTCGCCGTCTATGCCGTCCATCCCCGCGCGGCGGGCCGTCCCCCCGCGGTCGATGCCTTCATCGCCTTTCTCCGCCAAACCTTCCGCAATGCCCCCTGGAACGTGCCGGCATCCAAGCACTGAGACGGCCAAAATAGCTTCAAAAGTTGATGCTTTTTCAACTCTAATCTGTTTTATTGCCGCCGCGACCGGCCCAGTGATATAGGGACGGCCATAAGAAATCAGAGAGAGGATTGGGCCATGCGCCCCCACGACGCATCACATTTTTCCGCCTGCGCGGCACTGGAAGCGCGGCAGGCCAGAGAAGCCCGGCAGCGCGGAGCAGACCAGGCGACCATCGCACTGCATAACGAACGCGCCGTCCGCTACCAGGCCATGGCCTTGCGCCTCAAGCGCAACTCCGGCAACGCGCTGAACTGAGCAACGACAGCCATTCCCCCTCCCCCCTTCAGGCAGAGAGCCGGGGCGAAAGAAGCGCTCCGACCGACAACTCCTCCGTCATCCCGGCCTTGAGCCTGCATCCCGCTTCCTCTGATCGGCAAAGTTAAGCGAGACCCCGGACCAAGTCCGGGGTGACCAGAACTGGCGACCGTCATTGGTCCTCAACAGCCCTTCCAAGTCCCCCTCCACTTCTCCCCACCCAACCACCCCCTTGCCTCTCCCCCGCACCCTCGCTATCGCCACCCCGTCCGGTTCACCCGGACAAAGATCGCGCCGGTGCCTCGAAAGAGGCTTAAAAGGGAACACGGTAAGGGGGGCATCCGCCTCCCGAAGCCGAGGCTGTCCCTGCAACTGTAAGCGGCGAGCGCGATGCACATCGCCCCACCTCACAAGCAGGAGGGTGCAAGTCACTGGGCGGACGCTAAGTCATGCGAGCTCCGGGAAGGCCGTGCATCAAGCGACGACCCGCGAGCCAGGAGACCTGCCGGCGTATGGTCGCTCTTGCCTTGGCCCAGGGGATGGCCGCGGCACGGTGATTTCCGTCTGAGCGACGAACGAGCGGTGGAGGCCGCTTCGGTGACGTTGGCGGCCGCCTTGGGGGCGTCCGGCTGCCTGCGTGCGCCGGCCGTTCGCTAGGGCGGCAGGTCTCTTACCGGATGTCGCCAGACGCCCGGAGTGAACGACATGAAATCTCACAGCGATTTGGCCTGGGTCGCCTGCGCCCTCACCGCCAGCCTTTCGGCTTCTCCCGCCACTGCCGCCGATGATGCGGCAGCCGCCGAAGCGGCCGCCACCATCATCGTTTTCGGCCGGGGAGAGGACAAGATCGGCACCGCCCATGCGGCGAGCGAAGGCAGCGTCGGCGGCGCGGACCTGCTTGTCCGCCCGCTGCTGCGCGTCGCCGAACTACTCGAAGCCGTGCCCGGCATGGTCGCCGCCCAACATTCGGGCAGCGGCAAGGCCAATCAATATTTCCTGCGTGGCTTCAACCTCGACCATGGGTCGGACTTCACCACTTACATTGACGGCGTGCAGATGAACTTCCGCACCCACGGGCATGGCCATGGCTATCTCGACCTCAACGGCCTCATCCCGGAAATCGTCGCGCGGGAGGATTTTCGCAAAGGTCCCTATCGCGCCGATGGCGGCGACTTCGCGCTGGCGGGCGCAGCCTATATGACCACGATCGACGGCTATGACCGGCCCTGGATATCGGCGGAGGGCGGCTCCTATGGCTGGCGCAGGCTGGCGGCAGGCGGCACGGTCAAGGCCGGTGGAGGCGATCTCACGCTCGTCGCCCAGGCCAAGGCTTATGATGGTCCCTGGGAAGAGCCGGAACATCTGCGCCATTATGCGGGCTTCGCCAAATATGCGATCCCGGCCGGGGCCGGAAAGCTCGAAGCCTCGCTCCACGCCTATCGCTCGACCTGGCGCCCTACCGAGCAGATTCCCGAACGGATCATCGGCACGCTCCAATGTCCGGACGTCTTCTGCTCGCCAGACCCTTCCGCGCGCGGCGAAACGACGCGCATCATCGGCAATCTCGCCGCCGTCCAGCCGACATGGCGCGCCAATCTCTACGCTCAATTTTATGACTGGACGATGTTCTCCAACCCCACCTACGCCGACCCGGACGGGACCAGCGCGCAGATCGAGCAATTCGATCGCCGGTGGGTCCTTGGCCTTACCGGCGAAAAGCGCTGGGACGTCAATCCCGCGGTACAACTGAAGATCGGCACCGAAAATCGCTATGACGCGATCGGCAATGTCGGGGTCGACCGCACCGCCGATCGGGTCTTCCTCTCCTCGCTCGGGCGCTACCGGGTGAACGAAGCCTCCGCCGCCCTCTATGGTGAAGCGACCCTTACCCCGCTACCCGGCCTGCGCCTGACCGGTGGCCTGCGGGGCGACTATTATCATTATTCGGTCACGGCAAGGGACGCCGCCGCCGCCGCGCTCGGGGAAGGCAGCGGGTCGGACACCCTCGTTTCACCCAAGGCCGCGATCGCTTATCAACTCAGTCCCCGCATCGAAGTTTACGCCAATTGGGGCCGGGGCTTCCATTCCAACGACGCGCGCGGCGCAGTGAACGTCACCACGCCGGTTCCCCTGCTCGTCCGCGGCACCGGCAAGGAATTGGGCGCGCGCCTGCAACTGCCCGGCTTCTCTTTCACCGCCACCTATTGGTGGCTGAATGTCGGCAGCGAGTTGCGCTTTGTAGGCGATTCCAATGCGGTTGAGCCTAGCGGCGCCAGCAGCCGCCATGGCTATGAGCTTGTCGCGTTCTGGCGGCCCTTCCCCTGGCTCGCTTTCGACGGCAATTACACCGCCAGCCATTCGCGCTTCGACAATGGCGACCATATCCCCAATGCGTTCAAAAACGCCGCCTCCGCAGGAGCCGCACTGGTCCTCGATCCCTGGGAAGCCAGCATCCGCGTCCGCCATCTCGGCCCATCGCCACTGATCGAGGACAATAGCGTGCGCGACCCCGGTAGCAGCATCGTCAACGCCCGCGCCGCATGGAAGGGCAAAAACATCCAAATTTATGGAGAGCTGCTCAACATCCTCGCCAGCCGGGACAAGGACATCGCCTATTTTTATGAATCCTATGTTCCTTCTTTTGACGCTGGCGGGCCGGTCGAGGGACGCCTGAGCCGCGTGGTGGAACCGCGCTTGCTCCGTGTAGGGGCAAAGTTTAGCTTCTAATGAGCATTGGGAAGGCCACGGCGGAAACTGATCGCTACGGCCTTTCTTTCAACTACTTACTAAAAGAACGGTCATGTTCTTAAAGTAAAGGAACCGGTCAATTTGGATATATATCGCACTTTACTTAGGTTAAGCCGTTGAAAAATGTGGAGACCTGTTGACGCAGTGCGCGACCTATGCAACTTTCCGCTACGGCAAGCTGAACAAAGAATCGGCTGCTGGAGAGGATGCCCATGAAACATGCACCAGTGCGGGGTGCCGTCTTCCACGCAATCCTGCGGGACTGCCTGGAAGCGCAGCGCGCTCCTAAAGAAACCGAAATACAACTGATCGCTTGTAAGATCTGGCAAGACAGTTTCGCCGCCATCTCAAATAAAGACTGGCATGACCTCATACCCGGTAGCGAGGAATATGAATATACCCTCAATGCGGCCCGGATGGCTTTCGGCATCCACGCGGCCAACACCGCTGCCTGAAATCTATACTATAGACTAAAATTACCCGTGCTCCCCCGGAAGTGCTCGGGCAGGCCCGCCATGTCCTCCCTTCATGGCCTTCCTGCCCGAGCGCGTTTTTCTCTTCATTATTTTGTCCCAGCTCTCATATTAGGGTCTTAAAACAATTGCGGGACGGGATGAACGATGCAGGATCCAGTTGTCATTGTGGGCTACGCCAGAACCCCGATGGGCGGGTTCCAGGGCGTCCTTTCTCCCCTTAAGGCAACGGAACTCGGCGCTGCCGCCGTCAAGGCCGCAGTCGAGCGTTCAGCCGTCTCCCCCGAGGCCATCGACCGCATCTATATGGGCTGCGTCCTGGCCGCCGGACTGGGGCAGGCTCCCGCCCGCCAAGCCGCACTGGGCGCCGGCCTCCCCCGCTCCGTCGAGGCGACAACCGTCAATAAGATGTGCGGCTCGGGCATGCAGGCCGCGATCATGGCGCAGGAAGCGCTGCTGGCTGGAAGCGCCGACATCATCGTCGCGGGCGGCATGGAAAGCATGACCAACGCGCCCTACGCGCTACCCAAGCATCGCTCCGGCGCCCGCATCGGCCATGACCGCATTATCGACACGATGATGATGGACGGGCTGGAGGATGCCTATGAACCGGGCAAGGCGATGGGCGTCTTTGCCGAAGACGCCGTCCGCGACTATCAGTTCACCCGCCAAGAGCAGGACGCCTATGCCGTCCGCTCGCTCGAACGGGCGCAGGCCGCCATCGCCAGCGGCGCGTTCGAGCGCGAGATCACCCCGCTGTCCGTCCCGGGCCGCTCCGGCGAAACGCTGGTCGAGAGTGACGAGCAGCCCGGCAAAGCGCGCCCGGAAAAGATCCCCACGCTAAAGCCCGCCTTCGTCAAGGACGGGACGATCACAGCCGCAAATTCCTCATCCATCTCCGACGGCGCGGCAGCGCTGGCGATGACCCGGCGCAGCGTCGCAGATCGCCTCGGCTTGCCCGTCATCGCCACCGTCGTAGCGAGCGCCGCCCACGCCCATGAACCCTCGCGCTTCACCACCGCGCCCGTTCCCGCCATCACCAAGCTGCTGAACCGCGCGGGCTGGTCGGTGGCCAACGTCGATCTCTTCGAAGTCAACGAAGCCTTCGCCGTCGTGGCGATGATCGCCGCTAAGGAACTGGGCATTCCCGCTGACAAGCTCAACGTCAACGGAGGTGCGACCGCGCTCGGACACCCGATCGGCGCGAGCGGCGCACGCATTCTCACCACCTTGATCGCCGCGCTGGAGAATCGCGGCCTTAAGCGCGGCATCGCCAGCCTGTGCATCGGCGGCGGTGAAGCAACCGCCATGGCTGTCGAACTCGCTTGACCGGTTGACGGGGGGAACGATCCCCGTCTTCATGACTTGGACAGGGGGAAGAGAGGATGAGGTTCCCCCTTGCATCATAGCCCGGTTCCCTATTGCGGCGGCGCGCCTCTTCCCGATGAGTTCTGGACGCGGTGGAACTGGGACCCGCTCCTCCTTCTTTCCCTTGCCATCTGGCTGCTCATCGCCCTGCGGCTTGCGCCCCCCCGCCGAAATGCCGCGTTTGGTCTCATCGGCCTTTGGGCGCTCCTCTATGTATCCCCCTTTTGCGCCTTGGGCTCGGCCCTTTTTTCAGCCCGCGCTCTCCACCACCTCGCCCTCATCCTGATCGCCGCACCTCTGCTCGCCCGCGCATCAGGAGCCTTGAACATCAGAGGATCGCTGCCCGCCTGGACGATCCTCCAGGCGCTCATCCTCTGGTTCTGGCACGCCCCGGCCGCCTATGACTGGGCCCTGTCCTCCTCGCTTGTCTTTTGGACGATGCAACTGACTATCCTCGTCTCCGCCGCCGGCTTCTGGCATGTGCTCGCGCGTTCGGCGATGCCTGCTAAGATCATCGCGCTCTTCGCGACCATGATGCAAATGAGCCTGCTCGGCGCGCTGATCGCCTTTTCTGGGACAGCGCTTTACCGGCCGCACTGGCTGACCACCCAAGCCTGGGACCTCAGCCCATTGGCCGATCAGCAGATGGCGGGCATCCTCATGTGGATTCCGGGCGGCACGCTCTACCTCGCGGCAGCCCTCTTTTACGCTTGGCACATATTGGCCGAGCCGGATGAACAGCCCCTGACCTATGTCGGTCTGGGCGACAGGGTATAGAGATAAGCGGCTATGTCCCGCGCCTCCTGATCGCCGATCCCCATGTTCGGCATGGCGTTGCCCGGGACCACGGATTGCGGGAAGCGGACCCAGCGCACCAAGGCCACGGGATCGTTGCGCAGCACACCCGCCACCGTCTTGCGCGCAGCAAATCCCCCCAGCGAAGGAGCAGCAGCACCCCGCGCTCCGGCCATGCCCGGTATCTCGTGACAAGCGTTGCATTGCCGCGCGATGATCGCGCGCTCGCCCCGTTCCACGACGCCGTCGGTCAGCGCCTGCGCATGCGTTTCCTGCTGGGCGGTTTCCTGTCGCTGCTGCACCACAAAGCTGGCGAGGGATCCAAGCACGCCGAAGCCGCCCAACCAGGTTACGAACCAAAGGCTTGATGGAAGGCGCCTCATGGCCTGCACCCTGTCAGGATCAGCACCGCCAGCGCCTGGAACAGCAGCGCCAGGAAGAATATCCCCACCCACAAAAACGCGCCCCATTTGTGCGCCGCAAGCCGCACCAGAGCCCAGCTGGCCAGACCGATCACCAGCAGAAACAGCGCCATGCCCACCCCTGGCCAAGGCGGCCCCGATGGACAAGCCGCATGCAGGATGAAGCCCAAAGCCTGCTGGCTCGCGAACCACAAGAGCGGCGGCGCGGCGAAGAGGATGGCGTAACGCGCGTTCCTGCTCATGCCATCCTCGGCGCCCAATAGACCAGCGCATAGATCGGCAGCCAGCTCAGCTCGACGAACCGCCAGTAATTGCCATTATCCTCGACATCGGCGAACTGCCGGTCACCCACCTCATGCGTGTGCAGCCACAGCGCCAGCACCAGCGTGTCGCCCCAGTCGGTCACCAGATGAACGGTGTGCAGGATCATCAGCATCCACAGGACGGAGCCATAGGCATTCTCGTCCCATCGCAACCCCAGCACCGTGAACTCCAAGGCGCGCGGCACGAACAGCAGGAACGCGACCGCCGTCATGATGACGATGCCGATCCTGACGGCCCGCTCGTTCCGCGCTTTCGCCTTCTTGATAAGCCAACCATTGGGTATCTCGCTGAGCAGCAGCCCCGCCGTAAAGATGATGCCCCATAGAAGTTCCGGCGGAGCAAAACCCTTCGGCGGCCAGGACGGGCTGGCCACCATCAGATACAGGTAAGACCCGCCCGCCAGCAGGAAGGCGGTGCCTTCGATCGCCATGAAGCCGACATTGCCCCACCAGGCGAGGCTCGCCGGGCCGTCCCTGCTCGTGGGCAGGTCCGACACATCGCCATGGATGGAGATCGGCCGGTCGCTCATGCCTTCGCCTCCTTGCGACGGGGGCGCGTCGGCCAGAACCAGATGGTGAGCGCCACAGCCAGTGGCAGCGCCCCCCATATCAGCGCCCAAGGCGTGAAGATGCTTCCGACGAACAATGCCGACGTCACAAGCGCCGCGATCAACGGCCAGATGGACGGTCCAGGACTCAGCTGACGATATTGCGGCCTTGCATCGAGCAGCGATGTGACGAGCACCTCCCGGCATTGGCTCGACAGCCCGCGCAGCACGGGGAAGGGCTCCAGCACAGCATCCCACATCGGCGCGGCGCTTGTGACCACCGGCACATAGGCAAAGCCATAGGCGGGCGGCGGCGAACTGCTCGCCCATTCAAGCGTCGATCCGCCCCAGGGGTCAGCTCCCGCATGCTTCCCCCGCCAATAGCTAAGAAAGGCATTGGCCACGAAGATCGTCGCTCCCGCCGAAGCGATAACCGTTCCCCCTGTCGCAACCAGGTTCAGATCGCCCCAGCCCATCTCCGGCCCATAGGTGTAGATGCGCCGCGGCATGCCCATCAGGCCCAATATGTGCATGGGAAAGAAGGCGATGTTGAACCCCGCGACGATCAGCGCGCAGCTGACGATCCCCCAGCCATCCGACATCATCCGCCCGGTCGCCTTGGGATACCAATAGGTGAAGGCGCCAAAAAGCGGGAACATCGCACCGCCGATCAGCACATAATGCAGGTGCGCGACAACGAAATAGCTATCGGTCAGCTGCAGGTCGAGCGGCGCGGACGCGGTCATCACGCCGGACAACCCGCCGATGACGAACGTCAGGATGAACGCTACGATCCACAGCAGCGGCGTGCGAAAGCTCGGCCGTCCCAGGGCAATCGTCGCGATGAAGCAGAATATCTGGATACCAGCGGGCAGTGCGATCGCCATGCTCGCCGCCGTATAGAGCGCGTTCCCGACCTTGGGTAGGCCGACCGCGAACATATGATGCACCCATAGGCCAAAGGCGAGGAAGGCGATGGCCAGCATCGACAGCACGACCGGCACATGACCAAACAGCCGTCGCCGTGAAAATGTCTCGACGATCGCGGAAACAAAACCCAACCCCGGTAGGAAGATGATGTAAACTTCCGGATGACCGAAGAACCAGAATAGGTGCTGGAACAACAGCACGTCGCCGCCGCTCGCTGGACTGAAGAAATGCGTCGATACGAGGCGGTCGGCAATCAGCATGGACGTCACCAGCATGACCGCGGGGAGCGCCAAAATGGTCATCACCGCCGACACCAGCATCGCCCACAGGAAAGCAGGCATCCGCGCTAGCGTCATGCCGGGCGGGCGCATCTTCAAAATAGTGACGGCGACATTGACCGACACGGAAAGCGCGGCGACCTCGGTAAAGGTGATCATCTGCGCCCAAATGTCCGCGCGATGTCCTGGCGAATAGGATAGACCTGATAGCGGCGGATATTCGAACCAGCCAAGGTCGGGCGTCACCCCCACCATATGCGGCAGCCACAGCATCAGGACCCCGCCCAGATACAGCCAAAAACTGAACGCGTTGAGGCGCGGGAACGCCATCGTGCGCTGTCCCAGCATCAACGGCACCAGCCACATCGCCATGGCCTCCATCACCGGCACCGACACCAGGAACAACATGGTCGATCCATGCAGGGCGAAGGATTCATTATAGAGCTGCGCCGTCATCCGGTGCATCTGCGGCTGGCTTAGCTGCACGCGCATGTCGAGCGCCAGCAGCCCGGACAGGATCAACAGCGCCATCGCCGTTAGGATGTAGCGCCCCGCAATCCGATGGGGGTTCACGCTCGTCAGGAAACCCCACAGCCCCGGCGGGTCCGACCAGGTTGCGCGCAGCATGTCATGCTCCACGCTCATCGTAGCGCTTCCAGATAGCGCGCCACTGCATCGGCATCCTGCGGCGAAAGGTCGCTCGGCGGCATGGACGTTCCCGGCTTGATCGCCTGTGGCTGTATGATCCAGCCACGCAGGCTGCCTCGCGTCAGTGGCGCCGCGCCTGCAGCGATCGTGCGGCGCGACGCCAGATGGGTCAGATCAGGCCCGACGCGTCCCTGCGCGCCCGTTCCCCTTATATGGTGACAAACCGCGCAACTACCTTTCTCCACAATCGCCCGCCCTGCTGCCTCGCCTGCCACAGGTTCCGCTTGATGCGCCAGCCAGCGCGTAAACTCGCCGGGCCGTTCGACCTTCGCCACCAGCGCCATATTGGCATGCTGCGTCCCGCAAAATTCCGCGCACTGCCCCCTGAACCAGCCGGTCTTGCCCGGCGTCACCGTCATGCTGTTTATCCGCCCCGGTATCATGTCCATCTTGCCCGCCAGATTGGGGACCCAAAAGCTGTGGATCACATCCGCCGCCCGCAGTTCCAGCGTCACGGGCACGCCCATGGGAAGATGCAGTTCGTTCGCGGTCTCGATCCACCGCCCCCGCCCCGCCTCATATTCGATGCGCCACCACCATTGATGCCCGGTAACCCGCACGCGCAGCGCCTTTTGCGACGCCGCGCCCAGCGTCCTGTCGGCAAGGAAACTGCCCACAGCCAGGATGACCAGCCCCAACAGGATAAGGCCGATCCAAATTCCCAACATTGCCCGCACGCCCGTTTCACCAGTCTCCGCCACGGCGCGCCGCCGGACCAGGCTCCAGCCAAGGAAAAGGATGACGAGCAGATAGGCGATGCCGCACACCCACAGCATGAGTTGAAACAGCGACATCAGCGTCGCCGCATGGTCGGCCGCAGGGTGCAAGGCGGATTGCCGCTGCCCGCATCCCGGCAGTGTGGCCAGCGCCAGCAGCAACTGCCAGCGGCTCATAGCGGCCCCTGCCATTGCTTCGCCGTTGGCTCTCCCTGCTGGTCCACCGCCTGCCGGTGCCGCTTCGCCGTGTCGGTGGCGGGTAGCGAATTGAGGTAGGCGCTGATCTGCCATCTTTGTTCGGCAGCGATCCTGCGGTCATAGCCCTTGTGCCCGATCCGCGCATAATAGGTCACGAAGGGCAGGCGCGGAGGCCATCCCGCTTTCGGCTCGCCATGGCAATTGGTACAGCCATACCAGGTGAAATAGCGCCCCCCCTGCGAGATCTGATAAAAATTGTCCTTGATGGCCGCAATGCGCGGGTCGCCTGGCCCGTTCGGGGCTGAGGTCGGCTGCGGCGCTGTCAATGTGCGCTGTTCAGAACTGCAGCCCCCCGCCAGAAGCAGGCTCGTGATGATCGCGCCGGTCCGCAGTCGCATGCCGCGCCTGCCCCCTCAGGAGGCCCGGCTGATCGTCACCGGTACGGACTTTGCCGCCGGAACATGGCTCTCCTCGGCATGATGCTCGATCGGGATGAGCACATTGCATTCGGGATAATAGGCGCCCAGGCAGCCGCGCGGGATATTATAAACGGTGGCGATCAAGCCCGGCCGGCGCCGCACCCGCCCGTCCTGCGATGCGCCTTCCAGCGTCACCACATCACCTTCGCGCAAACCTTCCTGCATCATGTCTTCTGCATTCATGAAAAGCACATCGCGCGTTCCCTTCACGCCGCGGAAACGATCATGATAGCCATAGATGGTCGTGTTGAACTGATCGTTGGACCGCAGTGTCATCAGCCGATACTGCCCGCCCTTGTCCGTAAAGCCGGTCGCCGACATGCCCGAGGGAGGCAGGAATTCCGCCTTTCCGCTCGGCGTCTCCCAAATCCGCTCCGCCGCCTTATTCCCCTTCCAGAAGCCGCCAGGCTGGAACAGGCGCTGGTTGAAGTCCTTGAACTTGTCCGGATAGGTCGCCTCGATTGCGTCCCTGATACGGCCGTAATCCTCAACCCAACTGTCCCAATCGACGCGTGGATTGGGCGGCAGGAGCCGTCTGGCCAGCGCAGCCACGATCGCCGGTTCGGACAGCAGATACTCGCTGGCTGGCTCCGCCTTGCCCAGCGATCCATGAATGCAGCTGGTGGAATCCTCCATCGATACCGCCTGCGGACCGCTTTGCTGCATGTCCCTTTCTATGCGACCAAGGCAGGGGAGCAGATAGGCTTGCCGTCCGGGAAATAGGTGGCTGCGGTTTAGCTTGGTCGCGACATGCACTGTCAGGTCCAGTCGCGGCCATGCCGTCTCCATCTTTTCGGTATCGGGAATCGCGCGCAGGAAATTGCCGCCCAGACCGATGAACGCCCTCACCGATCCATCGACGATGCCCTGGCATGTCTCGACCGTGTCGAGCCCTTTTTCCGTCGGCGGATTGAACCCATATAGCTCTTTCAGCTTCTCGACGGGCGCAAGTTCGGTTTTTTCCGTGATGCCGACCGTGCGCTGCCCCTGCACATTGCTGTGGCCGCGCACCGGCATAGGTCCTGCGCCAGGCTTGCCGATGTTTCCACGCAATAGCAGCAGGTTGACGACCATCCGGACATTCTCGACCCCCTTCACATGCTGGGTCAGCCCCATGCCGTAAATGGCCAGCACGGCCTTGGACCGGGCATAGACGCGCGCCGCTTGCTCCAGCGCCCAGCGGGTAAGGCCCGACTCCGCTTCTATTTCCTCCCAGGATGACGCCCGCACTTTCTCCGCAAAGGCATGGAAATCCTTGGTATGCTGCTCGATAAAATGATGATCCAGCACCGGGGGATCGCCGACCGCTTTGGCCGCATCGTCCCATTCGATGAGGAACTTCGCGAGGCCCATCATGGCGGCGATGTCACCGCCGGTTTTCACCTGATGATATTGGGTGGAAATGCCCGTTTCCTGGAGCGTCGCCATCTCGATCGGGTTTTGCGGATCGGTAAAGCGTTCAAGTCCGCGTTCGCGCAGCGGGTTGAAGGTGATGATCTCCACCCCCCGCTTCCGCACACGGCGCAAGTCGTGCAGCATGCGCGGGGAATTGGACCCGACATTCTGGCCGAAGAAGAAAATCGCGTCGCACTCGTCGAAGTCCTTCAACTGTGTCGTTCCGACGGGCACGCCGATGGCGGCCTTCAATCCCACCGAAGTGGATTCATGACACATGTTGGAACTGTCGGGCAGATTCTGGTTGCCGTACATGCGCGCCATCAGGCCGTACATATAGGATGCCTCCAGACTGGTGCGCCCGGATGAGTAGAAAACCACCCTCTTGGGGTCCATCGGCCGCAGGCTGGCCGCGATGGCGTCAAAGGCTTCGTCCCATGAACAGGCGACATATTTGTCCGCCGCCGCGTCATAGCGCAGCGGGTGGGTCAAGCGCCCATGCTGTTCCAGATCATAGTCCCGCCATTCCCGCAGGGCGGTGACGCTATGATCCCGGAAAAAGTCCGGCGTTGTCCGTAATTTCGTCAATTCCCACGCGGTTGCCTTCGCGCCTTCCTCACAAAACTCCGCCGGGTGGGGCTCGCCGGGCTTTGCCCAGGCGCAGCTGACGCACATGAACCCATCGGGCTTATTCTGACGGGCCAACTCCCGCATGCCTTCAAGGGGGAAATGCTCGCGCGGCAGTATTTCGGCGAGCGAGCGCACGGAACCCCAGCCTCCGGCAGGACCCCGAAACGGCTTGATACGGGGTTTGCTTCCTTTGGTGGCCGCCATGATTGTTTCCGCTTTGTGTCTCTACGGCACGCAACGGACGGGGCGATGCTTTGGTTCAAAGTTTAAATTGAGTAATCCATTCGCAGATGAGCGCGGGCTTATCCTCGCCCTCGATCTCCACCGTCGCCTCCGTAGTCAGCTGGATCTGCCCCGGTCGCTTTTCGACGATTTCCAAAGGCTTGAACCGCCCCCGCACGCGCTTGCCCGACCGCACAGGGGACAGGAACCGCAGCTTGTTGCTGCCATAATTGATCTCGGTCGCGCCCTCGGGAATGATGTCCCCTCGCGCATCGGCGCAAAGACAGGACAAGAGCGACAGCGTCAAAAAGCCGTGGGCAATCGTCCCGCCAAAGGGTGATTGCTTGGCAGCTTCAGGATCAACATGAATATATTGGTGATCCTTGGTCGCATCGGCGAACTGATCGATCATCTCCTGACTGACCAAGAGCCAGTCCGACACATCTTCCTTGTCAGCTTTGGATTGGAGATAATCGAAAAACTGGCTCATGATCGTGGCCCCCTCCGGTTCGAGTTAGTGGAAAGACTATGACCAACCGAGGGGGATTGCGACAGGAAAATAGGGAAGGCTTACCCTGGCGAGCCGCTCAAATATTTGCGGCGCAGCACGGCGATGTCCAATGCCGTCAAGCCCAACCCGTCCCGCGCATAGGCTTCCATCGAGCCATAAGTGCGATCGACTTCATCAAAGGCGCTCTGCAGATATTCAGGCCGGACCGTCAGCACCGGCTCCAGAAAGGCTGGGTTGATCGCCGCGCCCGACGCCGCCAGCGCCTTCATCGTCGCGTCATTCTTCGTCCGCAGATAAGCATTGCTCTGCAGATAATCCGCCATCACCGTCTCGCGCGGCACGCCGAGCAGCGTCAGGATCACCGCCGTCGCCCAGCCCGTGCGATCCTTGCCCGCGGTGCAGTGATAGATGATTGGCTCCTGCCCCCCATCGATCAGGCGGCGCAGCAGCGCGCTGTAGGCCGCGCGTGCGCTGCGCAGCGTGACGAAATCGCGATTGGCGCTGACCAGCATCTCCGCACCCTTGCCAGAGGCGATCGCCGCTTGCGCCTGGCGCATATCGCCGCCGAGCGTTCCGTTCGCATCGGCCGCCACATCCAGCACCAGCCCCCGTCCGCGCGGCGGAATGCGATCCGGCTCGCGATCCCGTTCTGACTGCGTGCGCAGATCAACCACCAGCGACGGCCCCAGCCCATCGATAGCGGCAAGATCCTTGTCGCTCAGCCGGTTGAGCTGATCGGACCGGAAGATAAGCCCTGGCTTCACCCAATGCCCATCAGCGGTCCGATAGCCGCCAACGTCCCTGAAATTGGGAGCGGTCGCCAGATGCAGCCCCTTATCCGCAACAGTCAGCGGCGCGCCGCGATCCGGCACCAGGGTGAAATACCAGCGCTGCGCTGCGTCCAGCCCCTTGATGACCGCGCTGCCACCGGCGACGCCCTCTGCCGCAACAGCGCCGGTCACGTTTCCGGCCGGGTCCGTTCCCGCATAAACACGAACGCGGCTCGCAGCCGGGGCCTGCCAGGCGACACGATAGCTTCCGTCGGAACCCTTTTCGACAGAGGCGGCTGTGAACGGACTTTGCGCGACTTGCCCAACAGCAGCATGAGGCGCGCTCGCCAGCGGCCGCTCGCTCGTAGCCGCGCATCCGGCAAGCATTGCCGCAAGGATTGTCAGGACAAAGTCGCGCTTCATGATCAACCTCGCTGGGATGAGATATTGCCGCCATCCACCACAATTTCGCTGGCGGTGATATAGCTTGCTTCCTCGGAAAGCAGGAAGCGCACCACCCGCCCTATTTCCATGGGATCCCCGATCCTTTCAAGAAGGATACGCTTTTCGAAGAAACCATCGGGCAGCGCCTCGATCGCCGGACGCATCATTGGCGTCAATATCTGCCCCGGCGACACCGAGTTGATGCGAATGCCATCGCGCGCCAGCCGATCCGCGAAGGAGCGCACCAGCGACAGCATGCCGCCCTTCGCCGCCGAGTAGATCGGGTTCATCGCATTGCCCAGCGTCGCGTTGATAGAAGCAATCGCGACGATCGCCGAACCCGGCTGCGCCGCAAGGTCAGCATGGATCGCCTGGGTCACAAAGGCGAAGGACCGCAGATGCACCGCCATCCCCGCGTCCCAGCTTTCGACCGTTAGTCCGTCGATCGAGGCTGTATCGACCGTCCCGGCCGCATGCACCAGCCCGCCCAAAGCACCTATGCCACCCCGGCTCGCGTCCAAGGCCGGACCGATGGCGGCAGGATCGCGCAGGTCCACCCGCACCCCGACTGCCTTGACCCCATATTCCGCAGCAATCCGCTTCGCCGCAGCCTCCGCCGCCTCGCCGTTAATGTCCCACAGCGCGACCGCACGGCCGACCACCGCCAGCGCCTCGGCGCAAGCAAGCCCAATGCCCGACGCGCCGCCGGTAACAACAACAGCGGTTCCGGGACTTCCCAAAGCAGGTGAAATAGTCATCGCAAATATCCTCTTCAAAAATTCAGGGCCGGGAAGCTAAACTCGCAGGCCCTTCCTTGGGGAAAAAGCCGTCCAGCCGGACGTTGGTGATGCTGGGTGCGCCCTTGGCGACGGACACCCACATGACATGGTCGAGCACGGCTGGGTCGCTCGCCGGCCCGCCCGGCATGCCGCCGGTCACGCCTAGTTGCACATAGTCATGGCCGGCCCGCAACTGATGGTCGTATTTATGGAAATGCCCCGCTAGCACGGTGTAGTCGCGGCCCTTCAGCATCCCCTCAATCTCGCGGAAGGCGGGCGAGTCCACCTTCCACGCAGGCCGGTGCATCAACAGGAAAGTCCAGCGCACATCGCGGTTGCGCGCGAGCGCCGCCCGCACCAGCGCCACCTGTGCCGGGCTGAAGGCGACATTTTCCGACGCCTTCAGCTTGCCCGCCAACTCACCGATCCGCGCTTCCCGCGCGAACAAAGCTTTTGCTTCTTCCGGATCGTCCTGCAACGCCTGCAGCGCTTCGCCCATGGCCTGCGGGCCATATTCGTCGAGCAGCTTGCGCCGCGCAATCTTGGGCTGCGGCGGGTCTTCCGTGTTCAGCACCAGGAACAGCACATTTTTATAGGTGAAGCTGTAATAGTCCGCCCCGATCCGCCTGCGCCATTCCTTCAACTGCACATCATTGGTCAGGTCGTGATTGCCGGGAACATAGAAGAAGGGCATGTCGAGCCCCGCCGTCGCACTCTCCACCTCTTTCCATTCCGCATCGATTTGACGCAGATCTTCGCTATTGCCCTCGATCAGGTCGCCGATGTTGATGATGAAGTCAGGCCGCAGTCCGTTCACCTTGCGCAGCGCATCCTCGAACACGCCGGGCCGGTGCTGGCCCGTACGATCCCCGATGACGGCGAAGCGGAACTCATCCTTGCCCCCGGCAAAGTCCTTCGCCGTGCGCGCCACATCAGGCGCTCCCGGCCAGTAATCCCGGGCCGGGTCACTCGCGCCGCATAGCAGCAGCGCGAGCGCTCCGGTCAGCAACGCGCGGTGCTTCATTCCCGCCTCCCTTTAGAATTCGACGCTCAGGTCAATACCATAGGTGCGCGGCTCACCGAAGATCGCGCCGGGGCGGCCGATGTTGAACTGCATCAGATAATATTCCTTGTCGGCTAGGTTGCGGCCCCACACAGCGGCCCGCACCCCCGGCAGTCCCGGAATGTCGCTCAGCGCCAGCCGCGCATTGATCAGTCCATAGTCGCCGACAATATATTTGCCGCCGCTGATGGTCGCATTGGTGAACTTGTCGCTCTGCGCCGTGTAATTGGCGTTGGCCGTCAACTGACCGATCGGCAGCCGCGGCAAGTCATAGGTCACATCCAGCGCGATCGTATGCTCAGGCGCGTTGGTGAAGCGGTAGTTGCTGGAAATGTCCGCGCCCGTCGCGCTGATGATGCTGTCATAGCGCGCCTTTAGATAGCTGTAGTTCGCCGTGACACGCAACGCGCGGGTGGGGGCGAGCGTCAGGTCCATCTCGATCCCCTTCACCGTGGCGCTACCGGCGTTCAGCACGTCGGTGATGCGCGCATTGGTCGGGTCCGACTGCACATTGACCTGAATGTCGCGATATTTGGAAATGAAGCCCGCGACATTGAAGCGCAGACGATTGTCGAGCCACTGGCTCTTCATGCCCGCTTCATAGGACCACAGCGTTTCGGGAGCGAAGCCTTCATTGAACCGCGCGATCGAACTGGCGCGTATGTTGAAGCCGCCGCTTTTATAGCCCTTCACTGCCTTGGCGTAGAGATGCACATCGCGTGAAGCATCAAAGCCGATCACGAAGCTCGGGCTGAAATCCTTGAACTTGCGGCTGCCGTCGCCAACGCCCGGCACGCTGGTGATAGGCCCGCCATTAATCTGCGTCTGCCGTGCCAGGGTGGCATCGCGCTTGTCCCAGCTTTGGCGCACGCCGACGGTGAAATGCAGCCGGCTGTCCAGCCAATCGGGCGTTACCGTCGCCTGACCGAACACCGCATAGGACCTGTTCTTGATCGTCGCGGTGGTGAAGCTGCGCGTCAGCGTTGGTGGGCTGTAGCTGTTGCTGAAGTTGCGGCCTTCTTCGGTGAAATAGTAAAAGCCGGCGACATATTGCACCAGGCCGTCGAACGCATCGCCGACCAGTTGCAATTCTTCGCTCCACTGGTCCTGCTTGGTCCGGCTGCTATTCTTCTGCAGCGGATTGGGCCCGGTGACACCAGTCAGATAATCCTGGTTCTGGAAATTGAAGAGCTTGCGATAGCCGGTGATCGACCGGACCGTCAGCGCATCGGAAGGCTCCCATTCGCCGATCAGGCTGTGCCCCTGTGACACGATGTCGTTGGGCAATACGTCGCGGACCAGCGGACTGCTCGCCTTGGGCCTGGGCGCCACCAGCGGGAACAAGGGAGACACGGCTACATAAGCGGGCGTGTCGCCAATTTCGGTCCGGTCATAGCTGTAGCGCAGGTTGAACGCGTCGGACGGCTGCCACAGCACGTCGGCGCGCATCGCCTGCCGGTCCTTGTCGCCCCACCGCTTTATACCCGTCCCCGGATTGCGGATGAAGCCATCCTGCTGCTGGTTCACATAGGAAAGCCGCGCGGCGATGGTTTGGCCGATCGGGACATTGACCGCCGCCTTGAAGCGCCGATTGTCATAGTTGCCCAGCGTCACCTGCCCCTTGAAGCCAAAATCGCCAAGATCGGGCTTGCGGGTGATGAAGTTGATCGCGCCGCCCGTGGCGTTACGTCCATATAGCGTACCCTGCGGCCCACGCAGCACTTCGATCCGTTCCAGATCGGCGACTTCCACCGCTAATCCCTGGCTGCGCGCGATATAAACGCCGTCCATATACACCGCGACGCCGCCATCCTGCGTGATCTGGTCATCGGACAACCCGACGCCGCGCATGAAGATCTGTGTCGTCGCGGCATTGTTGGGGAAAGGCGTCAGCTGCAGCGCAGGTACGTTGGCGCGCAGATCGGTCAGGCCGCTGATCCCCTTCGCCTCTAAGTCTTTCGCGCTGAACGCAGCGATGGAAACCGGCGTATCCTGAAGCGACTCCTCGCGCTTCTGCGCGGTGACGACGATTTCTTCGATGCCCTCGGGCGCACTGCTCTGCGCCAGCGCGGGTAGCGCCACCGATGCGAGCAGCGGCGTGAGAATGGCATAGGCCATAACGTGATTCGGCATGTTCTCTCCCTCAAACCAGGCTTTTCACCGCATTCTTGCGCGGCGTTTTCTACGTCCTGGTAGATTTCCTACCTACATGGCGGTAGAATATCAAGATTGAAGATTGCATTTACCGATCGGCTTGCCCGATAGGGTTCAACAGAATGGCCGCGACGGCCGGACAGAGGAGCAACGGTGGCGGAGGAAAGCAGGCAGGTGGCGCGGCAGCCGCGTGGGGACGCCACCCGGCAATCCATCCTGGACGCGGCGGAACAGGTGTTCGCTGATCTTGGCTATGCGGCGGCACGGCTGGAGGATGTGGCACAGGCTGTCGGCATCCGGCGGCCTTCGATCGTCTATTATTTTCCCGGCAAGCAGCAGCTTTATGATGAGGTGGAATCCGACATCTTCGCATCGATGCACGATTTCGTGCTGAAGCGGGTGGCGAGTGTCGATGATCCGATGGCGCGCCTCCTGGCGCTGCTCGACGCCTGGCTGGATTTCCTCGTGTCCCGCCCCACGGCGGCCCGGATCATCCAGCGCTTGATCGCCGATTTCCGCCCCCGCGGCGACAATCCCGTCCGCTTTTCCGAAACCGCGCTGCGCGACATTGAAACAGTGATCGCGGCGGGCGTCAGTTCAGGCGCTTTCCGTCCTGTATCCGCCATGCACATATTGAACAGCGTGGCAGGCGGCGCGCTCTTTTATGTCTGCAACGGCGGACAAATCGGCGAAGAACGGGCTTATGACCCGGCCGACCCCGCCGAACTCGAAAGCTACCGAGCGCTCATCCACAAGCTTGCCCGTGCGGCGGTAAGCTGATGGCACGACTGCCTCAGTATCAAGTTCTGATGACGGCATGATCTTGTAAGCTGCACGACAACATCTACCATGGCCGCCAACCAATAAGGGAGAGGTCATGGCGGTGAGAGGCAACAAGCTTCGGCTGCACGAAAGCCGTGCAGCCGAAGAGTCGAGGGATGGATATCGATCCCGGAAATGTCCGCGATCAAACATCGCAGACCCCAGTTTAGCGTGCACCTGGAACCACGCCATCCGTACAGCGGCAAAGGGGATCATCTGATGAGCCCCGCGCCTCCGTCCAACGACCCTTTCGGCATGGAACATGAACTGCTGCTGGCGGCGCTGCGGCGGCGTCTGCGCGCCGCGGGGCTAACGCAGGCCGACGTCGCAAAAAAGCTGGAGGTCGGGACAGCGACCGTCAAGCGGTGGCTGCACGGACGAGGGCTTGGATTGCGTACGCTGTCGCAGCTTTGCGCGCTAGCCGATACGACGCTCACCGAAATCGCTGAGGAAGCCGCGGTGCGCGATCGCTCGTCCGACAAGCTGACATTGGCGCAGGAAAAAGCTCTGACGAGCAGCCCGGAACTGTCCACCATCTTCTTCATCATCGTCACCGGCTGGCCGGTATCGGAGGCCGAAGAGGGCTTTGGCATTCCAGCCGACCACATCGCCCAGCATGTTGATAGACTGGAAAGGCTGGCGCTGATCGACCGGCTCCCCGGCGGAAGGCTGCGCGCGCGTCTGGACCCCGCGCATGTGTGGCAGCGCGAGCCGATGCGGCGGCATTTCGAACAGCATATGAAGCATCTGTTCTTCACGCTCAACTATGGCGACCCGGACACGATCTTTGGCGTGGAAACGGTGAAATTATCGCCGGTCGGGGTTGCCCGCGTGGCCGAGAGGATCGAGCGGTTCCGCGCAGAGTTGCGCGAGATCGCCCAGGCGGACCGGCGCACATCCGCCCTCCCCGGCGAATGGCACGCCATCCTTGCGGTTGCCTGCCCGGTCGCGCCGCTCAAATCGCGCTGATTGCCGATCGCGCTTGACGAAAGGATCATTTCAAGACACGCTACGTCCAAAGAAGGTAGCCCGGACCGACGCCATGAGCTGTGACCGGAGCTATTAGGAGAGGATGCAGAAAGGGATCGCGGACATGCGCCGCGGGTCAAGCTGCATCATGAAGAAGATAATGGCGGCAAACCGCCGAACGTCCGTAATCGGACGCGTTTGACGCGTGCGAAAACGGGCGGGGACCGAGTTCCTCAAAGAACCCGGCCCGTATCGAGGGATGGCCATCGCCCGACGAAAGGAAGGGGATTGCCATGCGTTCATCTATTGCCGTTGCGTTAGCGGGCATATCATCGTTCGCCACGACAGCGGCTCTGGCTCAGACTGCCGACCCGGCCCCGCAGGCCGCGGTTCAGGGGCAGCTGGCCGACATCATCGTGACGGCGCAACGCCGCGAGGAGAGCCTGCAAAAGGTGCCCGTGGCCGTGACCGCCATCGGTGCGGAACAGCTCGACCAGCTTCGCGTCACCAATGTCCGCAACCTGGCGGGCCTCGCGCCCAGCCTTCAGATCAACACGCAGGGCCTGCAATCCAATCCCACGATCATCATTCGCGGCGTGGCGTCGGGCACGTCAAACAATGCAGTCGATCCCAAGGTCGGCATCTACCTTGATGGCGTCTATATTGGCCGGACGGTGGGATCGATATTCGACCTGTCGGACATTCAGCGGGTGGAGGTGCTGCGCGGTCCTCAAGGCACGCTGTTCGGACGCAATGCGACCAGTGGCGCGATCAGCCTCGTCACCGCAGCGCCATCCGGGGAGTTTGGCGTGCGCGGCTCGGTTTCCTACGGCAACTATGATGCGAAACGGGCGAAGGTCTCCGTTGATCTGCCCGCATTCGGACCGCTGTCGCTCAAAGTCTCTTATTTGCATGACGAGATCGAAGGCGATTACCGCAACCTACTGGGCGGCCGCACGATCGACCTGCGTCAGCGTGATCCGGCCTTCGGCGTGCAGCGCATCGCCGACCGGCTGGGTGAGCGCAATGTCGATGGCGTAGGCGTGGCTGCGCGCCTCGACTTGGGCGACCTTACCGCCGACTATCGCTTCGACTATACCGATGCGCGCGCAACTGGCCGTGCTGTGCAGAGCTTCGGCGTTATTCCTGATGCTTCAGGTCAGCTGTTGGGCCCGATCATCGCCTTGCAGCCGCTGTTCGGTGGCGTCACCAATATCTCGACCGATCGGTTGACCACCGTCGCCAACGCCAGCAGTACCGAACATGTGGTGACACAGGGCCATAGCCTGACGCTGACCTATCCCCTTAGCGATGCGATCACGCTCAAGAGCATCAGCGCCTATCGCAAGTTCCGGCAGAACCCGAACATCTATGACCTCGCGGCGTCCGGCGGCCTGCGCTTCACGACCGCGCAGCTCCAGGCACTGCTCGCCGGGAATGTGGCGGGCGTACTTGACCCTGCCAATGCGCCGGGACCGAACGACTCCTTCTTCTCGCTTCTCACCTCGCGATCGACGAGCCAGAAGCAATTCAGTCAGGAGTTTCAGCTGCAGTTGACGTCCGACGCCATCGACCTGACGACCGGGCTTTTCTACTTCCATGAAAATTCACCCGCAACCGACATATTGGGCATTTTCCAGCCGGTGGCAAATGGCGTGGTCGTCGATACTTCCGCGGTCGGCGTCATTCCCGGCCTGCCGGTGGGCCAGCTACCCTTCGACATTAACGGCGACGGCGTTGTCGATGCGGCGGACAGCAATCCCTCGCTCGATAGCATCTTCGGCAGCGGCATCACACGCACGCGGGCGATCAACGACAGCTATGCCGCCTATGGCCAGCTGACCTATCATCTGACGGACACGATCGATCTGACCGGCGGCATTCGCTACACGATCGACAAGCGCGAAAACCGCATCACCGCAATCGCCGGTGGGCAAGGCGGGCAGTTGGGCATTGGCGACTATAAGGTCGATTACAAGAAGGCGACCTGGGCCGCGATCGTCACCTGGCGGCCGAGCGACCGCGTGACCGCCTATGGCAAGGTGTCGACCGGCTATGTCGCGGGCGGCATATTGAGCGGCATTCCCTACAAGCCGGAAACGCTGACCGCATACGAGCTAGGGCTGAAAACGCAAAGCTGGGGCAACCGCCTGCGCGCCAATGTCGCGGTCTATTATAGCGACTATAAGGACCTGCAAACGCAGAACTTCATCAACGGCCGCCAGTTCTTCGACAATGCGGGCAAGGCGAGCATCAAGGGCTTCGAGGCCGAAGTCGATCTCGTGCCGGTGCGTGGGCTGACGCTAAGCGGCAATCTTAGCTACACCGACTTCAACTATAAGAGCTTCATCCTGAACGGCGTCGATGTCGCGGATGTCGCCCGCACCACCTACGCCTCCAAATGGCAGGGACGTGCATCTGCCCAATATGACAGCGAAGACTTGGGCATGGGCGGCCATCTCTCCGCACGTGTGGACGCCCGCTATCGCAGCAAGGCCCCGCTTGTTTCAACGCCTTTCCGGGACTTGTCCGGCAATATAGCGAGCCTGGAAAACTATGCTTTCACCAAAGCCTATTGGCTGGTCGATGGCCGGATCGGTTGGATGGACATGCCGCTTGGCGGCGGGAAGGTCTCACTATCCGTGTTCGGGCAGAACCTTTTCAACGAACATTATAATCCGTTCGGAGCGCCAGTGCTGCAACTGGTGACAAGCTATGAGCGCGGGCGGACGTACGGGGTGGAGCTGGGCTTCAAATTTTAAAAGACGGAAATGAAGGAGAGAGATGATGGAAAACGAGATTTCAGCGCGCGTAAGCAGCGCGGATTTTGCCTATTATAATGGATCAGGACCGCCGATCACGACCGACAGCTCCGTCCTGATCAGTTCTTCGCCCTATCTCAACCATCCGCAACTGCGCGCGCTGATTGCGCAGGAAATGCTGCGCCGGAATGGCGCGGAGCTGCCCAATACCGCCTATATTCCCGACGTGGTGAAGATCCTGATGGAACTGGAGGATTGGCCCCGCATCTTCCAGCTGTTCGAGGAGGAAAAGGCGCGTCTGCCCGAATTCAAGAGCTGGCTCGACGGTAAGAAGGTGTCGCTGTTCAAGAATGAGGAACTTGCTGGCGCGGAACCGGGCACTCTTCGCGCGGTGATCTATGATTTCGTCGTCAACAGCGGCTATAATATGGATCACTTCTTCCAGGGCATGGAGATCAAGACAGACTTCGACTTCTACATGAAGGAACGGACCCATACCCATGACATCGAACATATGATCACGGGCTTTGAGACTAATCACGCCGGCGAAGTCGCGCTGCTCGCCGCGAACATGCGAGCTCTCTATAAATATTTCGTGCCGGAACTCGCGTCCTTCTTCAATCGGGTCAGCTCCTATTTGAAAGCTAAGACCGTCATGAAGAGCGGCCTTTTCTATCCCGAAGCCGTAAAGGTCGAACTGGATGCGGAGGATATCGGCGCTGCGCAGGGCCGGAACTGGAAGCATCCCCTGTTCCTAATCCCCTATCGCGATTATCTCGACTGGCAGGTACAGGATATTCGCGAGGAGTTCGGGATCACCAATCCGCCCAAGGCGGGTGAGTGGGCATGGACCACCGCGGTGAGCGAGGACCCACGGCCGAGTCATCAGGGGATGACGTCTATGGCGGCGGAGTAAAGCTGGCTCTGGGGTGAGAGGAGGTTTACGCCTCCTCTCACCCCAGACCATCGCGGTTTCGCCTCAACGCCCGTTCAAAGAACTGGCCGCCTCACCCAAATTGGCTTGGGCCAGGACCTTGAGGCGCCGCGCGCCTCTTACAAACCGTCAACGGCCTTGCTGACCAGGATATTCACCGCAACGCGACGATTCTGGGCCTTGCCTTCAACGGTGTCATTGCTCGCCACAGGATCGGCTTCCGACATGCCGGTGGGCGTCAACATGCGGTAGGGCTTCCAGCCGCAGGCTTGCTGAAGGTAGTTGACGACACGGCCGGCGCGCTTTTCGCTCAACTCCTGGTTGAATTCATCACCGCCCGTGGAATCCGTGTAGCCCACAACGAGCAGCAGCGCGTTGCTCATCCCCTCGGCAGCGGTCGCCGCGGCGCACAGGTCGTTCTTCGCCTGCTCGGACAGCACTGCCTTGCCCGTGTCGAAATTCACGTTTGTCGTGCTTTTGACATTATATTGATCGATCTCGCCCATGCGTCCGCGGAGCGCCGCAGTGGCAGCGGTCTGCTCCTCAAAGCCCTGCGCGGTGCCGTTATGGATCATCGACGCGGTCCGAAGATCCTTGTTCTGAAGATTGATCCGGCTCGCCACCAGCTCGCCGCCCGACTGCAATGTCTTGACGGTCACGGGCACGCCATTGAGCAGCGAGGTTGCAGGGAGTTTGCTGCGGTTCAGGCCGAAAAAGCCCTTGCTCGCGCTAATCCGGGTCGCGTCATTGATCGTGATCACGGATTTGCTGCCATCGGCAGCGGTAACCTGCATCTTGTCGCCGCTGCGCGCGGAAATAATGCCCTTGATCTCGGGCCCTTCACTCTTCTCAGGGGCCAAATAGGCGGTCGCCGAAACGTCGGCTGCCGGCTGCTCCTGTGTCTGCGCAGAAAGGCTGCCCGACGATGCCCCGCCAAGCAGGGCAAGCATCAACAGATATTTTGGGCTTTTGGAAATTGCACTCATCACGCTACTCCTTCGAAATTCGACTAGTCGGGCCTGCATAACCGCAGCTTTTCGTCCGACCGCCGCCGGCGTAATGGCGTATTCGGCTGTCAGAACCCCCTCCATTTAAATCCGCAAAAATATGCCCCACGGCGCTGCTGATGAGCGCCATGAATGTCCTGCCTGTTCATGTTAACCTTTCTCCCACATGAACGGGCTGGACCGCCTCTGGATTTGTGCAGACAATTAGAGCGCGTCTTGCGACGAACCGATCCAAATGGGCCGGGCCAAGCAGCTTCATGTGCTGGCGGGGCGCCCCATAGACTTCAACAGAGCCGGAGCGGGGGTCAGATTTGTCCCGAATGGAGCATGCCTATGCTTTGAACAATCGCAGGAGACCATCTTTACTAGTCTAAAACAGTCGCTTGCCTCCTCTTTTACATCAGTATTTGACGCTTCTTCGAGTCGAACGGCAGAGATTGGCCCGGAGCCAAAGCGCTGGAAAATCAACTGGAAATCTCTGCCTCCCGCGCCGCAGCATTCACGCGCCGCTTCCACACACTTGCGATACTTGCCATGCGATTCTTCCCGGCCGCTACACAGCCTGTGGCAAAAAATCGATCGATCTATGCGAGAAAATGCGCCTCGCTGCATTTGAACGGGTTGCGACCCGGCCATGGCCTGGGTCGCATAGGATGGTTCAACCCCTCCAGCGGCCGCGCACCTCCTTGGCGATATGCCCTTGTATCTAAGGGAATATTACCCACGGCCCGACGCACGAGTGAAAAAGCAACTCCATTGAATATACCTAACGATATAGTTCATAAGTATCAAGTAAACTGGATCGAGGTTAACCAATAGAGTCTCAAATTGGAACGATGATGATAAGACATTTGTCATAGGTTTATTGCCATCTGAAAATCGTAAGTTATATTTTACTTATCAGATTCGCAGAGGCGATTTCGGGGGGAAGCGCGTGGGGGCTCGGTTTCAGGGGGCGATGGTGGCGTGCGCGCTTGCTTTCAGCGCGTCTGCATCGGCGAAGGCGCAAAGCCTGACGATCACCGCGACCGGCACGATCGTGGGCGGTTGCGGGATCACGGTGGGCAGCAATTTTGGACCCGCCAATCTCAGCGCGGGCGGCAATGTCACCGGGACCGCCACCGTCAATTGCAATGCCGGGTTCAAGATCAACGCGACGTCCGCCAATGGCGCGATCAAGACCAACACCGTTGCACCGGCAAACTTCACCAATGCAGTGCCCTATTCACTGGCGATGACCGTTCCGCTGGACGTTGGCGGCAACGTGAGCGCGACCTGCAATTCTTCGGAGTTGGTGGCCGGTCAGTCAGGCTGCGCATTGTCGCCCGGCAACAGCGCTGGTCTTTCCTCAAACGGAAAAACAGCCAACAACAAGACCGCGACGCTCACCGCCAGCTGGTCGCTGCCCGCGCCGCGCCTGATCGCAGGCAGCTATAGCGACACCATCACCGTTTCGATCGCTAGCGTGCCATGACGCGCCCGATCCTCACCCACAGCCATGCTCTCCAAACAGGGGGCTGCTGTCCCGGCCTTTCCGGGTCACCAAATGTCAATCAGTCTGTGAGAAGGAAGAGAGCATGAAGAAGATTCTGATGGCGGCGGTGGCCCTCACCGCCCTCGGCGCGACGCCTGCGATGGCTGCTGGTGTATTCACGGTTTCAGGGGATGTTGCTGCCACCTGCGGCGCGATCAGCGACGGCACGATCACGTTCAGCAGCGGCATTGCTACTGGAACGGATGGCACGCTCACTTCGGGCCAGTCCCAATCGTCTGCGCCACAGAACGTTTACTGCAATGGCGCTGGTTCCAAGATCACCGTTGCGCACACCGCCATGAAGATCGGCGATGGCACGGGTGCTCCGTCGAACTTCACCAAGACGATCGACTTCACCACCGACGTCAATTTTGCTGGCACGCATTTCGGCGAAGGCACAAGTCAGACGCTTGGCGCGATGTCGGGGTCTCTAGTCGTCTCGGCGAATGACCTGACGGCCAGCGCCAAACCCTTGGCGGGAAGCTACAGCGGCTCGATTACCGTGACCGTTTCTCCCAGCCTTTAAAGAAAGCTGTGCTGAGGGGATCAAGAATGGTGCGTAAATCAGTATTTATATTGGTCATTCTGGCATGGACGGGGTTCTCGCCCGCCCATGCCGCCCCCCAGCCACGCACATTCACGGTTACCGGGCGGGTCAGCTCCAGCTGCTCGCTAGGCAGCAACAACACGCCGATCACGATCTCCACCACGGTCGGAGCAAACGGCAAGCTCGACACCAGTCTCAACAACAAAAGCTGGACCATCCCCAACGTCATGTGCAGCGCTCCGTCGAGCATCAAAATCTCGGCCAAGGCGCTGCGACGCAATCCGGCCAATGTGAGCGTTCCGAACGGCCAAAGCCAGACCGCGAACTTCACCGCCACCGCAAGCGGATGGTCGCTCACACCCGCGAGCGTCACGACATCAGAAACGCTGCCGATCGGAACGGGCGCGACCTTTACCAGCCCCGCGCAGACGCAAAATTCGGCCAAGGCAGGCAACATCACCGTCACGGTGAACAACTTCACGTCCGTCGTCGGATCGAACGGCAACGGCAGCAAGCTTGTGGATGGCCCCTATTCGGCCACCATCACCGTTTCACTGTCACCGAATTAGTCGAGACTTGCGGGGGTTTTCGAACATGCGCCTTTACAGAAATTTCCTGACCCTGGGCGCTGCGGCCGCCGGGCTGGTGGGTGCGCTTGGCGCATCGTCGGCGCTGGCCACCACGGTTTCGCCGGTTATGGTCGATCTGCAGACCGCCGGGCGCGGCGTGGTCGCGAATATTTCGGTCACCAATACCGGCGCAGGCCCGCTTCCGGTCGAGATCACGGTCACCGCGCTCGATCCCACGCCGAGCGGGTTCCAGCCAGGCAATGGCAGCGCGGACGACCTGCTGGTCGCTCCGCCCACGGCGCTGATCCCCGCCGGACAGACGCAGACCTTCCGCGTCCAGTGGATCGGCGATCCCGACCTAGCGACGAGCAAACATTATTATGTCAGCGTCAACCAGCTGCCGGTGAAGCTGCCCGAAGGTCAGTCGGCGGTCCAGATCGTCTATAATTTCCAGGTGCTCGTCAGCGTATCGTCGCCGAACAAGAAGCCGGAACTGACCATCAAGTCGGTCGATGCGGCCAAGGGCGAAGGCGACAAGCCCGCCATCGCCGTGCAGGTCGCCAATGGCGGCGAAGCGCATGGCTATATCAGCCAGCACCGGCTGAAGATCAGCGAGACGAACGCCGCGGGGGCGGAAATCTTCTCCAAGACGATCAGCGGGGCCGAATTCCAGCAGATGGTCGGCTATGGCCTGGTCGCCACCGGCCAGACCCGCACCGTCACCGTCCCTGTCGAGGGCGCACCGAAGGGCGGCACGTTCAGCGCCGCGCTGCTGGATGAGCGCGCGCAATGAACTCGCCCTTGCTTCCGGGCCGCGCGATCCCGCGCTGCGGACCGGCGCGTCCATATCCCTCCTGATCAGGGGCCGGGGGGTTGCATTGACGTTGGCAACAGACGCGATGCCTCAAGCGATGGCGGCTGAAGTCGCGCCCGCGCCGGTTCCGGTCAAGATCAACCCGACCAAGCGCATATTGCGCTTCATCGTGCCGGTGACGGACGGCCCGACCTATTTGGGCGACATCGACCTGGCGGTAGCGCCCGATGACAGCCTGTCCGTCGCGACGCCACGGTTGATGCAGATGCTGGAGCCGATCCTGAAGCCGGATGTGCTGGCGCGGCTCAAGGCGGCGATTGGCGCGTCGGACAGCGTGACCGCGCAGCAGCTCGCGGCCGAGAAAATCTTGCTCAGCTATGACAGCCAGAAGCTGGCCCTGTCCCTCGCCATTCCCGTCACGGCGCGGCGGACCAGCGCAATGAGCCTGAGGGCGGCAAACGACGCAGGCGGCGAGACGCTGCAGCCCGCGAGCGCGAGCGGCTATATCAATTTGCGGTCGGCCATCGACGTTATTGAACGAGGCCCGCAGCGGGGGCTGATGCCGCCGGTTTCGCTGATCGACGGCGCAGCCAGGCTGTTTGGCGTCGTCGCGGAAGGCGAAGGCTATCTGTCGCTGCGAGAGGGCGAACCGCTGCTGCGCCGCACCGGCACGCGGCTGGTCTATGACGATATCGATAGGACGATGCGCTGGGCGTTGGGCGATGTCCGGCCCTTCGGCACGAGTTTTCAGAGTACGCCGACGGTGGGCGGCCTGTCCGTGTCGCGCATCTACAGCATCCTCCAACCGCAACGAGAGGTCCGGTCGACCGGATCGCAGAGCTTTTCGCTGTTTGCGCCGAGCACCGTCGAAACGATCGTCAACGGCCGCACGGTTGAGCGCAAGCTGCTGCAGCCGGGCAATTACACGCTGCAGGACTTTCCGCTGGCCGAGGGCGCCAACGATGTCCGGCTGCAGATCGAGGATGAGACGGGCAAGCGCCGCCTCGTCGAGTTCAATCTCTATTCGAACCGATCGCTGCTCGATCCGGGGCTGACGGAATTTTCCGCCTTTGCGGGCGTTTATGCGCGGCCCACGCGCGCGGGCATCGCCTATTCCAATGACTGGTCGGCGTCGGGCTTCGTGCGGCGAGGGTTGAGCCAGCGGCTGACCACCGGGCTGAACTTCCAGGCCGATCGCAATGCGCAGCAGGCGGGGCTGGAACTGCTGGGTGGCAGCGGCCTTGGCCTGATCGGCGCGGAAGTCGCGGTCAGCCAGCGGGACGGGCGGACCGGCTATGCGGCGTCGGCCAGTTTCGAAAAGCTGATCCAGGAGGGAAGCGGGGAAGGATCGCAGTCGCTGCGGGGTCTGGTCGAAGTGCGCAGCGCGGATTTCGCCATCCCCGGCGTCCTGCTGGTCCGCGAGCCCATGGCGATGCGCGTGTCGGCGGGATATTCGATGACCTTCGGGCGAGACGCGTTTCTGACGCTGGACGGCCAATATTCCAAGGACCGGGTGCAGAAGGAACATCGCTACAGCCTGCGGGCGAGCGGCGGGATCGGCATCGCGGAGGGGCTGTCGCTGGTCAGCGACATCCAGTTCGAGCGCGGACGAAGCGGACATAGCGCGCTCATCCGCTTCGGATTGCGCAAGCGGTTTGGCGGGCGTTCCTATGGGCAGGTGGACGCGGACAGCCGGGGCGTCGTCAAGTCCACTTTCCAAAGCTCCGGCGGGCGGGGGATCGGCGCGTGGAGCGGTAGCCTCGATCTCACTCGCGATTCGAGGGGGGCCTCGTTCAACGGCAATGGCACCTATACGGCGAACCGGGCGGAACTGGGCGTCAGCCAGATCGCCACTTATGATACGGGCGGCGGGTCGATCCGGGACATGCGCACATCCTTGCGCGTCGGCACCTCCCTCGCCTTCGCGGATGGCGCGCTTGCGCTTGGCCGCCCCATTCAGGACAGTTTCCTGATCGCCAGCACGCACAGCAGCCTTCGCGGCAAGCCGGTGCGGCTAGACCCGCAGGACAGGAGCGAACATGCGCGGTCGGGGCTGCTCGGCGCGGCGTTGGAAGGGGGCTTGAGCGCCCATTCGCCGCGGCTGCTCATCTATGACGTACCCGAAGCGCCCGCGGGATATGATCTGGGCGCGGGCAATGTCGGCCTGCTGCCCCCCTATCGCGCTGGCTACAAGCTGACGGTGGGGTCGGACTATCATCTGCTGGTGATCGGCCGCCTGTTGAGGAGCGATGGCGATCCGATATCGCTGCTGGCGGGCAAGGCGATTGACCTTGGCGCGCCCAAGCGGCCCGCCACGACCATCTTCACATCGCGCGCGGGCAAGTTTGGCGCGCAGGGCCTGCGGCCCGGCCGGTGGCGGATCGAAATGCCCACCGAGCCGCCGACGATTTACGAGATTCAGATTCAGGATGATCCAACCGGAACCGTTCGCGTCGGCGACCTGCATCCGGTGACAGCAAGAAGGGGTGAGCGATGAGCAAGTGGACGAAGCTGGCGGGGGTGGCGCTCGCCTTTGGAATTGCGCAACCGGCGATGGCGGCGAACTGCGCGACGGTGAGTTTTTCGCCGTTTAACAGCTCTTCTCAATTCGACCCGATCAACGGAAATTATCCTGGGCAGACGATCACCGCGACGGTGACCAGGTTAGACAGCAACGCAGACTCCGCTCGTTTGATCCTGCTCGATAATGACGCAGGAGCGCTCAAGCTTTCTCAAAACGGCCCTATTTACAATATCACTACTGGTGGCAATCAAGCTGTGTACGAAGCGCACCATCTCGTGCAGAACAATGAGGGCGCACTGATATTGTTCGCTTCATCAAACACGGCCAACTTTACGTTCACTATCCCGAACACAACAAGTGATTTCACAGGAGGAACAGCCTATTCAGAGCCTTTGACATATTCCATCTCCTGTTTCAAAAACACGACGGGTAATGGAAATTCGCAAAGCAGCAATTTAGAAGTAACAGCCTTCAACGCGTCAGTCACTATCGCGAAGATAGTTAGCATCACCACTGCGGGCCCGCAGACGATCAATTTTGGGAATTTCACGACAACGTCGCAGCAGCTTCAGGTGGGCGTGAAGAGCACCAGTTCCATCAATGTGAATGTGCAAACCGCGAACACCAATCAGATGGTCCTCGCGGGCGCTGTTTCGCCTTATCCGGCGAACTCGTCGATCCCTTACACGATGACGCTCAACGGTACGACGGTTTCGAACGGTACAAGCCTCACCAACCAGACCCGCGCAGGGGTTGCGGGGATGAACTGGCCGCTGATCCTCAATCTGACCGGCGGTCTGCCCTCCGGCAAGATTGCTGGCACTTACTCAGACACCATCACCTTGACGCTGACGCCGGGGACCTGAGGAGCTTGCCCCCCTGCCGGAGGCGTTCTGATTAGTACGCCCCCTGACCCGCGCCATACTGCGAACCAAGCGGTCCGCAGCGCGTTTCTTCCGGATGGACACGGTCAATATATTGCTGCGGCAGCTTGTCCGAATGTGGCAAGGCTTTGTCGCGGCGATACCGAGCATCATCATCGCTTTGGCGATCATCATGCTCACCTGGCTGGCCGCGCGCTATGCCAAGCGGATTGCCGACCGTCTGACCGCTCAGGTCAATTTGCGTCCCAGCCTAAAGGAACTGATCGACACGATCGTTTCCATCGCGATCTGGATCGTGGGGTTGCTGATCGCGGCGACGGTCGTGCTGCCGGGGCTGACGCCCGCCAGCCTTGTCGCGGGCCTCGGCATAGGGACCATTGCAATCGGCTTTGCCTTTCAGGATTTCTTCCAGAATTTTCTGTCCGGGATCATCATCATGGTGCGCAAGAAGATGCGCATCGGCGATGTGATCGAATGCGAAGGGATCATCGGCCGGGTCGAGCATATCTCGCTGCGCGAAACGCATTTGCGCAAGCTGTCCAATGAACTGACCATCGTGCCCAATTCCACCCTGTTCAAAAATCCGGTGGAGATACTGACCGACGGCGCAGAGCGGCGGCATGAGATCGTGGTCGGCATCGCCTATGATGCGGATCTGGACCTGGCCGCCGCTGTCTTGCGAAAGGCGGTCGAGGGGGTCGAACAGGTCAGCAAGGAACGGCCTGTCGACATCTTCGCGCAGGAATTCAGCGCCAGCTCGGTCGATTTCACCGTGCGCTGGTGGGCGGGTTCCAAACCTTCCGACATGCATGCGAGCCGCGACGCCGTAATCCGGGCCATCAAGCGCGCGCTCGACGACGCGGGCATCGAAATTCCCTATCCCTATGTCACGAACATATTCAAGGAACCCATGCCGATACAGCCTGTGCCCAACGGGCCTAGCAAGGGCGAAGAGAGCGCCTGATCACGCTCGCTTAGCGGGCCGCCCTTCAGTCGGCCGACAGCAGAAAGGCGGCGCACATGGCGCCCAGATCCTGTTTCAGCTCCTCCCAATCGCCTTCCCACGCGGCGCCGGTGGCCGAACCGAAGCCCAGATAGCGCGCGATGGCCGCATAAATCACGCGATAGGCGAGCGGAATTGGCGGAGAGCGCGGTGAGATGATATTTTAGCGCTTCCCTGGGTGGCGGGCAGCTTGTTCGGCGGTTAGGACCGCTGCATGAGCGTTACGCCACTGATCAGCCGCCCATTTTCGATGATGCGCGCCTTTCTTGCGGCCGAAGCTGCGGGCGGCATCATCCTGATGGCGGCGGCGGCGGCGGGAATGCTTGTCGCCAACTCGGCACTGGCGGGCGGTTATTTCCATATGTTGCATGTGGAGGCGGGGGGGCTCAGCATCCTGCACTGGATCAATGATGGTTTGATGGCCCTGTTCTTTCTGATCGTGGGGCTGGAGGTGAAGCGCGAGCTGTTGGACGGGCAACTCTCCCGATGGCCGGACCGCCTGCTGCCGGGCGTAGCGGCCGGTGCGGGCGTGGTGCTGCCCGCGCTCATCTATATTGCGGTCAATCGAGGAGACGCGACCGGGCTGCGCGGCTGGGCGATCCCGGCGGCCACTGACATCGCCTTCGCATTGGGCGTTCTGGCTTTGCTGGGGCGGCGGATACCGGGGTCGCTCAAGATATTGCTGACGGCAGTGGCGATCATTGATGACCTGATCGCGGTGCTCATCATCGCTTTATTTTACAGCGCGCAACTCAACATGCTGCCGCTCGCCCTTGCAGGGGGCGGGCTTGTGGGACTGGCGCTTTGCAATCGTGCGGGCGTTAACAGCCTCTGGCCCTATTTGCTGATTGGCCTTTTCATCTGGTTCTGCGTGTTGCAGTCCGGGATACACGCGACTTTGGCTGGCGTTGCGGTTGCGATGACCGTGCCGCTGAGGAAAACGCCGGGCACGCCGGACGACAGGCATTCCCCGCTATACCGGCTGGAACATGGCCTTCACCCCTGGATTGCTTATGCGATCGTTCCCCTCTTCGGCTTTGCGAATGCAGGCGTGTCGCTGAGCGGATTTGCGTTGCCTGACCTTGCCGCACCCGTGCCGCTGGGGATCGCGCTTGGGCTATTTGCGGGCAAGCAGCTGGGCATATTCAGCACGATCTGGCTGCTGTCCCGCCTGGGATGGGCGGAGCGGCCGAGCCATTCTACCTGGCCGCAGGTCTATGGCGTGGCGCTGCTGTGCGGCATCGGTTTTACGATGAGCCTCTTCATCAGCGGCCTCGCCTTCGCTGGGCATGCCCATGAGAGTGATGCGGCCAAGCTCGGCATATTGCTCGGTTCACTGACATCGGCAATCGCCGGCTACGCCGTGCTGCGAATAGTACCGGGCGTGAAGGCGGCGCATTAAGCGGGCGAGAAACAAGGCGGCGTCCAGCTGAGGGATGAACGCCGCCTAGCTTCCTCATATGTTCAAACAAAAGTCAGCCATGGTGACTGCAGGTTGAATGACTGCACCCCAAGCAGTTCCAAGGGCGCCAGAGCGGCATTGACTGTCGCGTCATAGACGCCGTCATTATTGGCGTCGATATCCACGACGAAGCTCTGCGTCGCCGCGTCACCATCGCCGTCCTTCAATTCGACGGTAAAGCCCAGCTGCACGTCATCAGGGGGCACGATGATGTGAATGTCGCCTACTCCTATCTTTGTGGCGGGTCCGCTTATTTTGGTGATCGTGATCGACTCTATCGTCGCGCCCTCCAGATCGGTGGCGGAAATATCGATCGTTCCGTTCTTCCCAACGACTTCCGCGGTGTGGCCGGGGTCGCTACTGGAAATGGTGCCGCCTCCCGCTATCGTCGCCACCCAGCTATAGGTGCCGCCCTGCGCCGACTTGGTGCCGATCTGTATCCCCTCAAAGGTGATTAGCGTGCCGTCTGCCTCGTGCAGCGTGAAGGTCAAGGACTCTCCGGCATCCAGATTGCCGTTGTCCACGCCGACGAACCCGTGGCTTTCGTTGATATTGCCGTTCGCGCCTGAAACACTACTGTCAGCAGTCATCCGCACGAAATCATCATTCTGTGCGGCTCCGATCTCGAGAATGGGATTGTCCGGCGAACCTGCCTTGATAACTTCGGCCGGGCTGAGATCCAATGTCGAACCCGGCAGTTCATCGATCATGGTGAAAGTATAACCGCCTGTCGAGCTGTTGAGCACCAAAGTATAAAGGTCTTTGCCCAGATAGGTGCCGGTAATCGACATGTGCGATGTGTCGTCATAGGTCCATTGGAAGGCGCCGACATTATCTTCGGGTCCCAGGATCGTATAGCTGGCCAGCCCGTCCGTGCCCGGCAACAGCCCGTAGGAACTCGAGGCGACCGATGGATCGCCACCGCTGAGGTCGTTATCCACCTTCAGATCGTTTGCGCCAATCACTGCTTGCGGCGTCAGCGAAGGGCCGTCGTCATCGACGAAAAGATGGGAACCCAGGCCAAAGCCCGTCAGGCCACCCGAAGTCAGATCGATATGGCCGATATCGAATGACGCGCTGCCCTGCAGGGCCTGGATGTCGATGCGATTGAAGGTGCCATCTACAGCGCTTGCGCCATTGAACGCCGTAAAGGTGATGAGGTCATTGGCCTTCGCACCATCGACGATCACATCGTTGCCGGTGATCGTGACCGTTATCCCACCTTGGGCCGTTCCGTTGCTGGCGTCATTGAAATTCCAGGTGAACCCGCCGATCACGACGCTTGCAATCGCAACGTCGGTATCGTCGGTCAGGTGCGTATCATTGTCCTGATTGCCGATGTAGCTGTAGGATGCGCCCGGAACGTCGGCATAGCCTTCCTCCGGCAACAGGTCGGCCGGAGCCTTATCGACGCCCCCGCCGCCTGCTTCGAAGAAGGAGAAGTGGATCTTGGCCGATGATCCGCCGGTCAGCTGCGATATGAAGACGGACGCGCTGCTGACGTTGATATAATCGTCATAGTCGATTTGCTTGACATTTTGCCCGGTAAAGGTCGGCGTTGCGGCGGAGATCGGCTTATATCCGGTCACGAAAGTGAACACGCCCGTAGCGCCGTCTGCGCTGTTCGTAGGCGCGAAATGCTGGGCATTGATACCGATGGTGGTGTCCGTCGCCTTGCTTGTATTCACCGCATCGCTCGGATCAGTTCCACCCTTTTCGATCGTGCCGATCGCAGAAGGCTTTCCACTGTCCTTCACGTTCAGGTCCTGACCCGTAATCAGCATGGCCGCGCCAGCAGTGCCGACCGCGGCCCACAGGAAATTGCCTGCATCCAACTGATCGAAATCAAACGACACTGCCGTATCGACGCCGACCTGGAGCACATCGCTTAGCGACAATGTTTCATCGGCGCTCGCCGTGTTCGTGTGCTTGATGGCCTCAAAGAACAGCATCTGCACCCCGGCGCTCGCGATATGGGTGGTGACGTTGTCAATCGTCTCGCCCGTCAGCGCCAATGCGCCGACGATGCGGCCGCTATTGTCCGAGGTCGTCCACAATGTCGCATAATTTCCAGTGACATCGACATGGACGTAAAGGCTTTCGCCAGCGAGTGTCGTAATCCCGGTAAGAGCGACTGTTGAATCGGCAAGGAATTTGAGGTCGTTCAAAGTCTCGCCAGGATCAGCCGTCACCTGGATGAATGTGGAACTGCTCGACGCCGCATCGGTAAGTACCGCATAATTTTTCTGCGCGGCGGAAAGACCAAGGCCGATCAGGAATGTTTCAAATCCTGAATCAAGACCATCGAGTTCGCCAGCCAACAGGGTGACATCTATCTCATTGCCGGTATCTGCGGTCGCGAGGGTTTGAACGCCACCCGATTGGTCGTAAGCGACGTTCTGAACGCCGGACGTGACCCGGTCGTTGTCGATCGAGAAGGTAGCCATCGCATCTCTCCGTCCCCCCAACCGTTTCAGGAAAAACCCCACCCGCGGTGAGTGCGACCACTATAATTGGAGCGATCGGGATCGCCCATTCATCCCAGGGAATAGGCCAAAGGATTCCCGGCCGCCTTCTATGCGCGAGATCTCCTCGCACTTGCTCGCTCGGCGTTTTCAGCCGCCTTTGCCAACGCCTTATGCTCTGCCGCCAGACGTCTGTGCTGCTCGGCAGTAATGTCATCGGCATGAAGATCAGCCTCGCTTTCTTCCTCAGCCGCGCGTCTGCGATGATATTGTGAAATGCTTTCGGCCATTGTCGTGGCTCCTAAAGCGAGCGTGACTATTTACCACCTCAATAAGGCGAATTACCAGCGATTCGTTTCGGTCCCGCACTAAGTAGCTGCGCTGCCGTGACTTTCATTTTTAGGGATCGGAACAATAGGTGGATGGCTCGAGTCGCGGACGGGAACTTGCCGCCGACCGCGCCAATCTTGCAATCAGACGAACCTGTGCCGCCGGGGCTCCGGAGTCGAGCTCGTTGCCAGCGGCTGTTGACGCTCCCCTCCAGGAGCGTAGGTTGCGTGCGACGCATATCCTGTGAGGTTCATGCTCATGGAAGCCGAAGTCCGTTCTGACGCCTGCCCTTTTCACCACGGTGGCGACGACCGCAAATCCGCTTCCGCATCGGAGGCGGGCGGCACCGTCGCTCCGAACATCCGGACGCAAAACTTCGCGCAGGCGCGCACCATATTGCGCAGCGACAAGGTGCACCAGGCCGGGTTCATGGCCGAGCAGGTGAACAGGATCGGCAGCGCCACCCGCCAGCCGATCCTCTTCCTGGAAGGAGAGGCGCACCGCGTCCAGCGCGGCGCGACCGCCCGTTTCTTCACCCCGCGCGTCGTGACGACCCACTATCGCGAGTTGATGATCCGGCTGAGCGACAATTTGGTCGGACGCTTTCAGCGGGACAAGCGCGCGCAGCTTGATCAGCTGAGCCTCGAACTGGCGGTAGAGGTCGCAAGCCATATCGTCGGCCTTACCAATAGCGATCCAGCGGGCCTCACGAAACGCCTGGACGCCTTCTTCACCGGCGACTTCGACCGGCCCCGCAACAAGCTGAGCGCGCTCGCCTGGTTTTTGCGGTCGCAATATCGGGTACTGTCCTTTTACTTTCGCGACGTCGCCCCCGCGATCCGCGCCCGCAAGAAGCAGCGGCAGGATGATGTGATCTCCCACCTTATCGACCAGGGTTATGATGGCCGGGAGATTTTGACGGAGTGCCTGGTCTATGGCGCCGCCGGAATGGCAACGACGCGCGAGTTCATCGTGATGGCGGCGTGGCACATGCTAGAGCGCGAGGAATTGCGGGCTTCATTCCTGGCGGCCGATGAAAGCGGCAAGATCGCGCTGCTGGAGGAATTGCTGCGGCTCGAACCGGTCGTGGGCTACATCTACCGGCGGATGCAGAGCAGCCTGCCAGGCGACGCGGGTCTGGAAGGCGCGGAGGCAGGCGCTGCAGTCGCTGTCGATGTGCGCGCGGCGAATTCGGACGCGGACGCCTTTGGGGAACGTCCTTGCGAAGTGGTGCCGGGGCGGCATGTCAGCGCCAAATATGGCAATGCCGGCCTGTCCTTCGGCGATGGCGAGCATCGATGCCCAGGCGCGCAGGTCGCCCTCCTGGAAACCTGCCTTTTTCTGGAGAGGTTGATGCAGGTTCCTGGGCTGAATCTCGACCGACCACCTTCCCTGGCGTGGAATCGCCTGGTGACCGGTTATGAGCTGCGCAACGCCATGATTAGCTGCGACTGACGGGCACGGGGCCTGCATCCCAGCGCTGACCCACATCTCTCCTTGAACCGAACATCTGGCGCTGGTTTCCGGCGGCGCTCATACCACCGAGCCGCGCATGGGTGGAATTGCGCGTGGAAGGGGAGGCGGATTACAACGCATCCATGCTGCGCTTAGTATAAAGCAGACCTCCTTCGCAAGGAAGACCGACAGAAATTAGCTAAGGCGAGCGTGTGGCGAACGGATCATAGTTCACCGGGCGCAAAATCTCACAGTCCCATTTTGAACCGTCCCGTTCTATAAGTACAAGCTGAACTCCCGGACTCTAGCGACTTGTTATTAACTATGTTTTTTCGTAATTGTGACTGGATCATGCGCTAACGCATGTTTATAATAGTCTGGAATGAGGCAACATTATAACTTTAGATATATGGTCGAATCATGCCCCTGCCGCTTCTCTGGAGGAGCAGGTTACACCTGTTTGCGACCCAAACTGCCCCGTCCTCGAAAGGATGGGGCATTTTTGTATTAGCCCAAGCCCGCTCGATTGCCTCTTTATGGATTTAGTCAACGATGGGGAGCAATATACCTGCCATGACTTGCCAATTAAAAGGGAGGATTAGTATAGTTTTGATGCCGACAATTTGATTCGCATCTTGGATCATGTTATTGCCTTAGACTATTGCAGTGACGGGGATAAAGTGCACGGCGGAGGAAAGGATGCCGATATGGTCGATATGTCCTCGAACAGGTCCTATGCAACTCCCGAAAAGGCTGCCACCTATCGAGCCTTTGTCAGCTCTTCGACTTGGTATGCAGGCTGTGCGGATGGGCATTTCTTTTGGGCGGGTCCAGATCGACATTCCGTAGCTGAAGCTGAAGCCGATGCAGACCAGCATAATCGGATAAAACATGGTGGTGAGCGCTCGGCGATCGTCTTGTGTAACTTGGACGGTGTTTTGAAGAATACCTAGCTTGTCATTTTCCTCCGGCGGCCTGCTACTGCCCGTCCGGGTCCCGGCCTTGCCGCCGATCCAGCCAGCGCATCGCCGGTGTGACAGTCAGCCCGTGGAGCAGGATTGAAACGAGGGCGGCCAGGCCGACGATCGCCCACATCTTTTCTGGATCGCCGACATCCATATGGTTGAGGCCATAGGCCAGATAATAGAAGGACCCCACGCCGCGGATGCCGAAGAAGGCAATGGTGAGCTTTTCGAAATAGTCGGCCTTGAAACCGAGCAGCGCGATCATTCCCGTCAATGGACGGACGACCAGAATGATGAGCAAGACCAGCAGCACGTCCATCGCGCGTAACGGCGCAAGCAGACCGCCTACCAAGGCTCCGCCGAACAGCAGCAAGAGGACCATCATCGCCAGCCGTTCGACCTGCTCGGTCAGGTCGTGCATCTGCACATTGAACTCATGATCGCGATGCGACGCGCGCAAGGTCAGCGCCGTGACGAAGACAGCGAGAAAGCCGTAGCAATTGAGGATCTCCATGACGCCGTATGAGACAAAGGTCGCGGCGATCGCGATAAGGCCGTCCCCTGTCTTGGCGAGCTTGGTTTCGGCCGGCACGCGAAATGTCAGCCAGCCAAACAGTTTGCCGACCAGCCAGCCGCCAATGATCCCGATCGTGATTTCCCACAGGACGCTCACTCCCAACCACCGCTCCAGCCAAGGTTCGCTCCCACCCGACGCTAGTGCAAGCGCAATGGCCAGTTGGACGAATGGAAAGGCCAGCCCATCGTTGAGGCCCGCTTCAGACGTCAGCCCGAAGCGCACTTCATCCTCTTCCCCGGTGCGCGGCGGTCCGACCTGGACGTCTGCGGCAAGGACGGGATCAGTGGGCGCAAGGCTCGCGGCAAGCAACAGAGCCATGGCCCAGGGCAGACCCAGCAGCGTGGCGGCCAGCAGCATGATGATTAGGATGCCCAGCGGCATCGTGACGGCCAGAAGCCGCCATGTCACCGCCCAGCGCTTCCAATGGAACGGACGATCCAGCTTCAGGCCCGCGCCCATGAGAGCGATGATCACCACAAATTCGCTGAAGCGTTCGGTGACGTCCGGATGACTGAGCGGGGACGGCCGCCAACCTATTTCGGGTATGCAGAAGATGGCCGCCCCGATCAGGATGCAGACGATCGGAAGCGAAAGCGGCAGTTTCTTCAAAGCAAGCGGCAGCCAGGCGACAAGGGCGATCAGCAACCCTGCGCCGGTCAGTATGAGGATATAGGGCTGGGGCGCGTTGAACGGCAATTCCATGGATTGCTAACGCACCTGCCGCCGACGCGTTTCTGCGCCACGCCCTCTTGCGCCGATCCGGCTGCTCTAGCGGGTCAGTTACCCATCATCCCCGCCCCTTCACCGTCATTTCGCACAGGAACTGCGCCAGGGCCTCCACATTTGCTTCGCCGTCATGCTCGGCGGCGATCAACAGCTCTTCGGCTCTTGATGACAAAAGTTGTGGAGGAGGCAGATAAGCAAGGGACCATGTGACAAATCGTCGATGCGAATATTCTCCTTCGGCGATCGTCCGGATATTCTCGTGCCGCATGTCCAGGCAGATGCTCTGCCGCAACTGGTCCACCCCTCTGGGCGGACCCTCCAGATATTGCGCGAAATTCCGGCCTGTGAACAGGAGCGCTCCGGTAACGCCAAGCGCGCGGTTGCGGGCGACCGACACGTTGACGATATCGCACACCACCTCGTCGGCCTCGTCATCGACCAGACGGCTCGCACTTATATAGAACCATCTGAACATCGTCCGCCCCTCCCCTGCAACCATGGGGTTAGGGCAGGAGCCCACGGGTAGGTGGTGAGCCCCTGCCCCGCCTACCTCCCTGAACCAGGTACAGATTAGCATGATGGTCGCCACCCCTCTAACACACGGGTTAACATCGGGGGAATAAGCCGCGCGCCCGCCCGGACCCTACATCGTTCGACATAGCTCTAAATTGATTGGCCGGCTCTGAAGGGATTCTAACAAAGGTTATTCCTCACGCTGCCGAGCGCCCTTAGTTTGGCTGTCCAACGACTCATAGGAGAGGGCAGTAGTGAGAACGTCCAAAGACGCTGACTATCTGTTGCAGCAATCCAAGCAGGAAGCTCACAAGGCGCGCGAAGCCCTATGCAATGGGGATAGCGCCGATACCATCTACCTCCATCGGGAAAATGCAGTCCGCTATTATGCAAGAGCGATGGCGGTCATGCGACCATCCACCGCCCTGCATTGACGATTGACCGAAGAACATCCGACACAATTGATTGACGGATGCGCGCGGCGGTCATGCCGTGCCGACTATCGCACGGGCAGCTATCTGTTCGGCTAACCGCCAGGCCGCAAATAAGCGAACATGTGCGCGACATAGTCCGCTTTTCCCAGATCGACGCCCTGGGCGCGAAGGATCGCGTAGGCAGTCATCACATGGAAGTAGAATTGCGGCAGCGCCCAGTCGCGGACATATTGCTCCGCGGTGAGGTCGAACACCATGCCCTGCGGCAGCCTGTGGGCGATCGGCGTCGCCGGGTCCAGGTCTGGAGCGTCTGCAGCGGCCGCCTTGACGATGCCGATGGTGGAGTCGATCCTGGCCAGCGCGTCGGCGATCGAGCCTGGGCGCTCCGCCGCGTTGCGTCCCTCCTCCAGCAACTCCTCGATCGACGGCGGGAAAACTTCTTGCCGCAACCGGAACATGCCCTCTTGCGCTTGGACGCAGGCGAAGCGGATCTGGGTTGAGAGCGGGAACATGTCCGACGCGAGCCGCGCGGTGAGCAGCGCCGCGCCGCCATCCTGCACTTTCTCCTCGTCGATCTTGCCGAGCCAAGCCGACAGCGCGCCCAGCATCTGCATGTAAGTGGGCGCGAGAATATCCTTAAGCGTCGTCATGATCTTCCCTTGTTCATCTGATCGGCCGGCCGGACGGGACCATAAAGCCGTGGTCTCACACACAAAACGAATCATCCGAAAGAAACTGTTCGATTGCGAAAATAGGTTTCGCGTTCGATAGTCCGATCGAAGCGCCTTTGAATGTGCAGGACCTGGCATGCTGGACGAAGCGGACTGCGATCTGCTGGTCATCGGAGGAGGGATCAACGGCGCGGGCATAGCCCGCGACGGGGCTGGCCGGGGGTTGCGCGTTATCGTGCTGGAGGCAGGCGACATCGCGCGCGGAACGTCATCAGCCTCGACCAAATTGATCCATGGCGGGCTGCGCTATTTGGAACATTTCGAATTCGGGCTGGTGCGTGAATCCCTTGCCGAGCGGGAAAGGCTTTGGGCCATTGCACCTCATATCGTCCGTCCGATGCGCTTCGTCCTTCCCCATCAGGACGGGCTGCGGCCACGATGGCTGCTGAGGCTGGGCCTGTTCCTCTATGACCATATCGGCGGCCGCAAACGCCTGCCCGCCACCCGAACGCTCGATCTGCGCCGTCATGAGGCGGGTGGGCCGCTCAAACCCGGTTTCCGCACCGGCTTTGCCTATTCCGATTGCTGGGTCGATGACGCGCGCCTGGTGCTGCTGAACCTGCGCGACGCGGCGGATCGCGGCGCGCTGGTCCTGCCGCACACGCCCGCCACGGCGCTGGAGCGCGATGGTGAGATCTGGCGCGTGACGACCCATGGGGGCCGCATCTTTCGCGCCAGGGCCATCGTCAACGCAGCCGGCCCCTCAGTGCTGGACATATTGCGCCTCGCCCATTCGGAAAGCTATGTGCGGACGCGATTGGTGCGCGGCTCTCACATCGTGGTCCCGCGCCTGTTCGATCATGACTTTTCCTATTTTTTCCAGCTGCCCGACGGCCGCATCTTCTTCGCGATCCCTTATGAGAGAGACTTCACCCTGATCGGCACCACCGATGCCGATCATGACGGGCCGCCCCTGCAGGTCGAGCCTGACCCGGCGGAGATTGCCTATCTGTGCGACGGCGCAAACCGTTATTTCGGCCGCCAAATCGCTCCTTCAGACGTGCGATGGAGCTTTGCCGGGGTCCGCCCGCTCATCGACGACGGATCAGGCCGGCCGGAAGCATCGACACGGGGGTATCGGCTGGAGCTTTCCGATCCTGCCGCTGGCCCGACGCTCCTCAGCATTTTCGGCGGCAAGCTGACCACCTATCGCCACCTTGCGGAAAATGCGCTGGCCTTGCTGTCGCAGCGGCTGCCGGACGTTCCGCTCACCGGCTGGACCGACAGCGAACCGCTTCCTGGCGGCGACTTCCCCATGGACGGCGCTGCTGGCCTGATCGCACGGCTGCGGGAACGCTACCCCTTTCTGGGTGAGGCATGGAGCGAACGCCTGATCCGTTGCTATGGCACCAAGAGCTTCGATATCCTGAGCGATGCGCAGGCAGTCGAGGATTGCGGGCGGCATTTCGGCCATGGCCTGACGGAGCGCGAGGTCGATCATCTGATGGCGCGCGAATGGGCGGCAACGGCCGAGGACATTCTCTGGCGCCGCACGAAACTCGGCTTGCGCTTTACGGCCGAAGAGGCGGAAGGGCTCGCCGCCTGGATGAAAGATAAGCTGGGAGAAGAAGCATGAAGGCGGTGCTCGCGATCGATCAGGGGACGACATCCACCCGCTCGCTGCTGATCGACGAAATGGCCAAGGTGCGCTGCGCCGCGCAGATCGAGCTGAAACAATATTATCCGGCGGACGGATGGGTCGAACATGATCCCGAAGCGATCTGGCGCGACGTCGTGGCGACTGCATGCGAAGCCTTGGAAAAAGCGAAGGGCCTGGCCCTCGACATCACCGCAATCGGCATCGCCAACCAGCGTGAAACCTGTGTCCTGTGGGACCGGGAGAGCTGCAAGCCGATCCATCCGGCGATCGTCTGGCAGGATCGGCGCGGCGCGGACCTTTGCCGCCGCTTCATTGATGAGGGGCTGGAGCAGGAGGTCACCAACCGCACCGGCCTGTTGCTCGATTCCTATTTCACCGCCAGCAAGCTCGCCTGGTTGCTCGATACGATCCCTTCCGCACGCAAACAGGCGGAGGAAGGTCGGCTGGCCTTTGGCACCATCGACTGCTTCCTCTTATGGCGCCTGACCGGCGGCAAGGTGCATGCCACCGATGCGACCAACGCCAGCCGAACCTTGCTGTTCGACATCGCCAAGATGGCATGGTGCCCGGACCTGTGCCGCATGTTCGGCATTCCGATGCAGATATTGCCGGAAGTCCGCGAAACTGACGCCCTGTTCGGCCTATCCGACAAGGATATACTGGGCCTGTCCCTGCCGATCGCGGGGATGGTCGGGGATCAGCAAGGCGCGCTCATCGGCCAGGGCTGCCTCGAACGCAGCGACGCGAAGATCACCTTGGGAACCGGCGGGTTCGCGATGTTGAATTCGGGCGGTGATATCTGCCGGTCAAGGCACCGCATGCTTTCCACAGTGGCTTGCTATTCCGGGGGCGTTGCAAGCTACGCCATTGAAGGCGCTTTCTTCGTCGCGGGCGCAGGGATCAAATGGACGAGGGACAAGCTCCACCTCGTCGCCTCCGCAGCCGAGACGGAAGCGATGGCCCGATCGCTCACCGACAACGGCGGCGTCTATCTGGTGCCCGCCTTTGTCGGCCTGGGCGCGCCCCACTGGAATCCGTCTGCGCGGGCCATGTTGACGGGCATGACTTTCGCGACCGGCCCTGAGCATATCGTCCGGGCGGCGCTGGAATGCGTCGCCTATCAAAGCGCCGACCTGCTGAGCGCCATGGCGCTCGACAGCGGCGTTCGGCCTGGCGAACTGAAAGTGGACGGCGGCATGGTGGCCAATGACTGGCTTTGCCAATTCCTTGCCGACATACTCGACCTGGACATCGTCAGGCCCGCCAATATCGAGACGACGGCCCTGGGCGCGGCATTTCTTGCGGGTGCGCGCACAGGCGTATGGACGGCCTTGCCCGACGCCGTATCGCACCTGGCAACCGATCGGCGGTTCAGCCCTGCCCTGCCCCGCGCAGAACGGGGTCGCCTTCTTGCCGGATGGCGCGAGGCAGTTGGCCATGCCCTTGGTTCGGGTTGAATTGCTATTTGTATGAGTATAAAGGCCAGGGGGCCTGTCCCTGGGAGCTTAGCCGACGGGTCGAAGGCAAATGGGAGATCGCTGGATGATGAAGGTGCGCGCGCTATGACAGGGACGATCAAGGCGGGCCTCGTGGGCCTGGGCAAAATCGCGCGCGATCAGCACCTGCCCGCGATCCGCAAGACCAACGGCATAGAGCTTGTCGCGGTCGCCAGCCGCAACGCGCAGGGCGAAGGGCTGAACAATTACGGCGCGCTGACCGATATGCTGGCCGGGGAGCCTGATCTGGACGCCGTCATCCTATGCCAGCCGCCGCAAGTTCGCTACGAGGCGGCGAGGCAGGCGTTGCTGGCGGGCAAGCATGTCTTTTTGGAAAAGCCGCCGGGCGCGACCGTGTCCGAGGTGGAAGCGCTGATTGACATTGCCGAGCGGCAAGGCGTGACGCTCTACGCCAGCTGGCACAGCCGCTATGCCGCCGCCGTGGGGTTGGCCAAGAGCTGGCTGGCGTCCCGCTCCCCCAAACATGTTTCGATCCAGTGGCGTGAGGATGTGCGGCACTGGCACCCTGGCCAGCCCTGGATTTGGGAAGCGGGCGGGTTCGGCGTGTTCGACCCCGGCATCAACGCCCTGTCCATCCTGACCGAGATCGTGAGCGAGCCCATCGCCCTTCTTTCGGCCAACCTGGAAGTGCCCGCAAATAAGCAGGCTCCGATCGGTGCCGAATTGAAGATGGTCGCCGCTTCGGGAGCCCCGATTGAGGCAGTGTTTGATTGGCGGCAAACGGGGCCGCAGACCTGGGACATCGCGATCGAGACGGATGGCGGCAGCCTGCTTCTATCCGAAGGCGGCAACATGCTGCGGCTGGACGGCGAAGTGCAGGTAAAAGCGCCGGACGAGGAATATCCGGCCATGTATCGGCGCTTCGTCAGGCTGATCGAGAACAAGGCCATCGATGTCGATATCGCCCCGCTGCGGCTGGTGGCCGACGCCTTCCTCTGCGGTGAGCATCGAACCACGGCGGCTTTCGAGGACTGAAGTAGAAGGGGCGTGATCGGGTTTCGCCGACTTTATGCGCGAAACAGGTGCTCCCTATTGTGTCCGGAAGGGATCAGCGGTGCGACCGCAAATTCCATGAGCGGGGCGCGACTGTGCGGCTACCTTCCCGGCACAGATGTTAAATGATCACCCTTCTTCTGTGGTCAAACTACTGGCCGTAGATCGTCCGGCAGCTCATCCGCATAGTGGTTGCAGCGTTCAATGCGCGGCGATGCGCTCCAGGTGCTGAATTTTTCGAGTGGAAGCGCCGTCCCGCAGAAACCGCATTCCGCAGTCATGCGGCCAATGATCCAATGCTGCCGTCCGCAGCCTGCACAATGGTTTTCCTCGTCATCCCGATATAGCGGGATATATGCTAATCGGAACTCCGTGCCGGCTCCGTTGAAGGCTGCTGTGCGCATTGGCTCACCTCAAGATCACTTGACATACAGAACCAACGACTAATGTCTTCAAAGAGTTTCATTAACCGATTGTAATGTCAGGCTTCTAGGTACCGATAAAGCGCGTGGTGAGCGTTGCACATTTCCATTTCTAACGCGGAGCGTGGATACATTTTAGAACGTACTGCAGCCCCTAATGATCACGGCTACACTGACCGCCCACTCAGCTGAGCGCTTACGATAACTGCCGGGCGCAAGCTCAACAGCCCATCTCACTGGAGTTACACGATGATAGGCTTATGCTGGCAACCCCTCCCGCGGAATGAGCGGGCCGCTATAATCGCGCGGCCCGAACCCATTAATCAATACTGTGCTTCAAAGCACTCGCGCGATCATGCCCAGCTTTCACCGACTGATACGCCTTTTCGACAGCGTCGCGAGCGGAAGGGTCAAGATCAGCGTCTCGAAGTGCAGTTTCATACTTGGCCTTGATATAGTCCTCACCGCGCTCGACTTCCTGAATGACTGCCTTGTCGTCGCTTCCGGTAAAGGCCTTCTTCAAATCCATGAATGTGCGATGAGCGGCGGCCAAGAAGCTGCTGTCGTCCTCGGGATTGCCACCTAACCGTCGGACTTCCGATTGGAGGGCGCTCGCAACTTCGCTGCGTTCACGAGCGAACTGCGAAAACAGCGCGGAAAACTGCGTGTTCTCTGCGTCTTCGGCAGCGTCCTTAAACCCCTTCATGCTATCCAGCGTGGTCTTGACGAGGCTGTTCAGGGTACTGATCGTGCTTTCAGTTCTCATGGTCTGCTCCTGCCAGTGGAGCCAACCTAACGACCCGTCTGACAGAAAGGTCCACAGAGATCATTGTTCGGATTGCGCGGGACTGAGCCCTAGAGACATGGGGTTCAGAAGGGAGCTGGCCTCTAACTATCGAGATCGAGCGATATTAGAAACGCGGTTACGCTCGATCGCATCCGCATGGCAGATCCGCGCGCCCGAGCATTCTATGGGCAAATATGATGATCTGGAGGTGGCGCTGATTTCGAGCCGGCGCCGGGGCTTGCCGATGGCGCGATCTTTACGCGGACCTGGCAGGCCTCATCGTTGCGGTCGACGAAGCGGCGAGGAACGAAAGAGCGCCGTCATTCTGGCGATCGATGAACGGCAATATGCGTCGGAGGAGCAACTGGCGGCCCTCATCAGCGCGCTGCACAGGGCCAATCAAAAGCAGCTTCCAATGACAAGTGCCGCGGCCTGATCGACCGCGGCAGCCGTGCATTCAGAAGCGGATGCGCAATCCGGCCCGCCCGCCAGCACCTTCAAGGCTGTTGGAGCCGCTGCCGTTGCTGAAAGTGCGCGCATAATTGGCCTCTAGGAAGCCAGAAATGCCGCTCGTCTGGCCAATGGTGACGCCCAGGACAGCTTCACCATAATCCCTCATGCGGTCATTGGTGAACGCCACCGTCTGCACGCCGTTGCTGAAGCTCACTTCGTCCCGTCCCTTGAATTCGTGGACATAGTTAGCCCCTATATAGGGTGCCAGAACGGCCGTGTCCCCAATGTGGACCTGTCCGCCGACACGCCCACCCACGCGGCCTCGAAGGCCATCATCCTCGTTGAAGTCCGCAGTAGTGCCAAGGACCGAGAAGCTGTCGAGATTCGACCGCGTGTAGGACAGGCTTGCGGCAGGCTCGATAAAGAAGGAGTCGCTGCCGAACCGCAGGCCGACTTCCCCGCGGACGCCATAGACGGAGCCATTGAACTTCTGCCTGAAGCCGCCGGTCGGGCTGCTGGCATTGGCCCAATAGTGATCATATTTGCCCAGGACGTTCGCAAAGATATTGCCCGAGGTGAAGCTGCCATAGACGCCGGCATTGACCGCGTTGAAGTTGATCCTGTCTGGCGAACCGGCAAAGTTCTGCGAGGAATTGATGTAACCGCCCGTCACACCCAGGGCAAAGCCGCCCTTTTCACCAACGCCACCGCCGAAGTCGAAGCCGGCCTGTCCGCCGTAATAATCCTGCTTATAGCCGGTGTTGATGACCCGGCTCTGACCAAAGCTGGACACTGTCCGGCGGCCGCTACGATCTTCGACCGAACCGTGCATCTGGAGCCAGAACTTGCCGGAGGTCGCGGCATCGCCATGGGCCCATAGTGAATCCCGGCGCGACCGCAGTTGCGCTGTGACCACGTCCGCGGACTTCATCCACAGGCTGCGGGCGCCATCCACATAATTGAGCGTGCGGAAGGCTGCGTCGCTTGGTCCACCCGTGACACTGTAAGACAGGGTCGCCGGGTCATAGGCGACTTCATATCGAACGAGGCCAGCATTCTGGAAGCCCCCGTTGAACTGAAAAGCCGATGCGGCGGATGGAGCACCAGCCTGAACGATGACGGCGCCCGACGTAAAGATGGGTGCGGTCAGGGAGGGCGCGTTAAGCAGAACCGTGGTAGTCCCCGTAGCAGCGCCACCCAGGATCAGACGATCGCTGCCGCCAGCACTTACATCGACACCCAACTGGCTTGCACCCGTCCCCGAGAAGGTGCCCGGAAGCGTGAGGCTGTCGCCCACTACGCCGTTGCGCAAATCGACCAGGCCTGCGTTGGAAAAGCTCTCCAGACCCGCGAATGTCGGTGCACCCGCCACCGTTGCGCCCGTGCCAAGGCTGACCAAGCCAGTGTTCACGAAGGCGTCAGTGCCCGCCCCAAAATCGGGGTTGGGGCCAACGACGAACGCGCCGCTATTATTCACCGTGTCGTTGCCCGCAGTCAAAACAATGTCGCTGGACAAGGAGCCGCTGTTGTTGATCGTTGCCGGCCCGCCGAGCGCCTGGACCGCCAAACCGTTGGGATTGGAACCGATCGTGCCGGAATTGGACAGGGTGCTACCATTGACCGACGTTAGCGTGATGAGGTTGCCGTCAGCCGCCGACAGGCGACCATTCGGGCCCACAGTGACCGTCGCCCGATTTCCGCCCGTGACCGCCACGGCGTCAGCGCCGAGGCCGGAAGCCGAAACCAGGCCATTCACCGTGGCGCTGGCGTTGTTGCTGGCCGTCACCGCAACCGCGCGCGAAGTATCGCCGCTGGCCGCGACATTATTTACGACTGCACTGGCATCGCCCGCCGTCCCCGTGACGGAGATGGCATCGGCGACTCCGCCCAAGGATGCACGACCTGCCGTCGTCACCGTGCCGGTGGAAATCACCGTCGCGTTGGCGCCCTGCGCTAGAATGGCGCTGCGGCTCGTCGCCGTGTCCGCGGGCAGCGCAGCGACGGTGCTGACATTGTTTGCGGTGACGAATGCGTCGCCCGTGCCCGACACTGCCGAAATGCCTGCTCCGCCGCGACCGGTGGAGGTGACGTTGCCGGTCGTTATCACGCTGGCAGTACCGGTGTCCGAAAGTGCGGAGACCGCTGTCGAACCCGCACCGGTCGTGGAGACGGACGCCAACCCAACTTCTGCCGAACCGCCCAGGCTGGAAACCGTCACGCCATTGGAAAGCGCGCCACTGGTCGCGACGGATGCGCCGCTCCCGTCGATTGCCAGATCACCCGCGCCCACAATCTGAATGCCAGGTGTTGCGGCTGTGGCTGTCTGGATGGAAGCGCCCGCGGGCAGGACAACCGTCAAGCCGGCCGTGGGAAGATAGGTGATGCCGGCGGGATAGGGGTTGCCGGACGCAGGACAGGAAACCAGACCGCCTGCCGCAGGCAGCGCGCCGCATTCATTCTGCGCCACCGCAGCGCTAGGCAGGGCCAGCATCAAAATTCCCAGCGAACCTGCAAGGCCGGTGGCACCCAAAAGTGCGCGCGAAGACATAGCATTCCGACGAGCGGAATGCCCAAAATTTTTCGAATTCATCTGTTAATCCCTTTTTCTCTCCCTGACAGGGAGGCTGTGTCGGAAACGACGATGATAATTGAAAGTTCCCACCTGTCTTCAATAAGATATTTCTTGTGGATTTGATGTTTAATTGTTCCTTGTTTCAGATTTTCATTGGCCCGTCACCTAAACGGACTCCGGCATCGCCCGTTAACATTGATACGGATCAAGAATGGGCCAGATCAGATAGCTGGAGCTAATCGCAAAGTTGTGCGGCGAGGGCGTTGAAAGACGCTGGCAACAGATATGATAACGTTTCTGCAATCATCTATGTAATCAGGTGCGAACGGCCTACTCTGTCTCATCGGCGATCTGGAGCCGCCGCCGATTGGAGTGACGCCATGCTCATTCCGCACTTGGGATGGAAATATCGGCAGCTGAGCGACGATGGGTCGGCACGGAACCGAGCAAAGGGTAATCTGGACGCTCGCGGGAACTAATGAACAGCCGACCGCTTGGTCCGCGTAAACCAGCGGAGCGGATACGGAATGGGTACTGGGCCATTAAGTCCGAACATCGAACACGGCGCACGGCATGGTTCACTGCCAGCCTATGTCGGCAATGGTCTGGTCGGCCTGAGGGTGCGTGAAGTGCCGCTTCTTTCCGGGTCAGCCATCGTCAACGGAACCGTCGGCCTCCATCCTAAAAAGCGGATCGAAGCTGCGGTCGCCATTCCTTATCCGCTTGCCGGAGACATTGGGATCGACGAGGCATGGCTGTCTGAACAGCCTTGGGCCGTGACGAACCTGCAGCAGCGTTATGATTTTGGAACAGCAGAACTGACGAGCAGCTTCGATTTCACGGCGCAGGAGATCACGCTGCATGTGGAGATCGCGACCTTTGCCAGTCGAAGCGAGCCCTCTCTTGTTCTCCAGGAGCTAGTCGTGCGGTCTAGCGCCGATTGCGCGCTCAAGCTGCGCGCATCGGTCGATGCGCGAGATGTTCGAGGCGCCATCGAACGACGAAGGGTGCTGGGCGCGCAGGAGGACAGCACCGCCGACGGCTCTCTGCTATGGGTCACGGAGGGCCGTCTCGGCAGCTGTGGCATAGCCATTCACAGTGAATGCAATGGCGCGGACCCCGTCCGCCACCTGCGACCCGCCGACCGTCACGGCCCGCTGACGACTGAACATCACGTCCCGCTGAGGGCGGAACGTCCGGTACGTTTGCTCCAGATGGCCGCGCTTGTTCCATCTATCGTCCATGGGCGGCCGGATGAAGAGGCGGTCCGCCGCCTGGCGCGTGGCACGAAGCTCGGCTTTGACGCGCTGCGCCAGCGGAACCGCGCCATATGGGAAGATCTGTGGCAGGCCCGGATCGTGGTGAACGGCGCCGACGATCGCCATCAGCGGGTTATCGACGCGGGATTTTTCTACATGAACTGTTCGGCGCATATCGGCTCACCGGCCGCAACTTCCATGTTCGGCCTCGCTCACTGGCACAATTATCATTATTATTATGGCCATGTAATGTGGGACATCGATGCCTTCTGTGTTCCACCACTATTGCTTCTGCAGCCCTCGGCTGCTCACAGCCTGGTTGATTTTCGCGCCAGGCATCTCGACGTAGCCCGACGCTATGCCCAGCAGGACGGGTATGTGGGGATGCGCTTTCCCTGGCAGGCCGCGCCGTTATCCGGGGAAGAAGCGACGCCGGGCGATGGCCCGGGCGCAGCCTATGAAGCGCATATCTCGCTACACGTCGCGCGCGCCTTCGCGCTGCACGCCGCCGCAACGGGTGACAAGAGGTTCCTGCAGGAGTTCGGATGGCCTGCCATATGCGGCGTGATCCGATGGCTCGAGGGTCGGTTGATCCTCACAGACCGCGGCGCCGAACTCAAAGCGGCGACGGGCCCGGCTGAGGTGGAAGAACCGCCGGACAATGATGCTTTCACACTGATGGCCGCACACGACCTGCTCGACCGCGGAATAAGGCTCGGCGAGCATTACGGCTGGGACACCCCCGCGTCCTGGCGCGATTTAAAGCAGTCTCTCTATCTTCCGGAGCGAAGCGATGACGTGATACCCACCCACGAGGGCTTCCATGTCAACGAGCCCAAGGGCGCTACGCCCTCGCCACTCGCCGGCCTGTTCCCGCTGGACTATCCCATGACGGAAAGGCAACGCGCGGCTACGCTTACTTTCTTCCTGGCACGTTGGCGCGATTATATCGGCTCGCCCATGCTTCCGGCTTTCTATCCGACCTGGGCGGCGATGTCGGGAGATCGGGACCTCGCCCTGACGCTGTTCGATGAAGGCTATGGCGATTACCATTTCGGGCGATTTTTCCAGTGCCTCGAATATCGAGCCGATCATCCGGATTCAGAAACGCCGGCAGGCCCATTCATGGCCAATATCGGCGCCATGCTGACCGGTCTGCTCTTCGGCATGACGGGGCTTCGCATGACTGAGGGAGACCCCAGTAGCTGGCCCTGCCGACGGGTATCGCTTCCACAAGGCTGGACCGACATCACGGTCGAACGGTTGTGGATCCGGGGGCGGCCTATGAAACTGATCGCCCGACATGGCGCCGAACGCGCCGAATTGCTCGCGCTGGATATCTAGGCGCGTTTGCACACAGAAACAGCAGGTGGGCAACTGGGTCGAGGGGGGCGATAACAGCCCCAGACGTCAGTTCGACGCGGGTTCGATGTCGAAATCGACCATCACCTCTCCCGATATCTCTTCCAGTGCCTGGCGCACCTTATCGGTAGAGAGAGGAGCGGGGATCAGCAATTTCGCTCTTGCCCGGAACAACGGCACACCCGACCAAGCGCCGCCTTCGACAGCAGTGACAAAGTCTTCGATGTTGATGTCGAGCCCGGCGAGGACCGTGGTCACCTCACGGACAATCCCGGGGCGATCCTGGCCGACGATTTCTATCGTCAAGGGCTCGCCACTGCGCTCGTCTATTTTGGCGGATGCGATGATATCAACCTTGATACCAAATGCATCGATTTTGCGAGCCGCTTGCTCAAGCTCTTCAAGCCGTTCTTCGGGCAGTTCGACCAACACAGATCCGACATATTTTCCGCCAAGCCGCGAAAGATGGCTTTCCAGCCAATTGCCGCCCGCGGCGAATACCGCATCGGCGATCGCCTGAGTAAGGCCCGGCCGGTCACTGCCGACCACGGTCAGAATTATCGTTTGATCCATCCTCCACCCTCACGCTTCATTCTCGCCAGTAAACGCAGATAGTGCACTTTGGTCCTTTTGAAGAGCGCCTTTCCTCAAAGCCGCCAGTCAACACCTGCTGTAAACTCTCCCCTAAACGGCGGCAATGGTTTGGTGGTGGCTGTCATGATGGTATCTCCAGCCATTATGGCGCACACAGGCAGGTTGCCGAAAGCTAGATCAACGCGGGGCCACGAGCCTTCCCGTCGGTTCATCAGCCGTGTCCTCTGAGGTCGAGCAAACAAAATGAAACGGGCTGCCGATCATCTGACCGGCAGCCCGTTTCATAGGTTAAGAGGGCTTATCGGCGCCGTTCATCAGAATGCGAACCGGATCCCCACATTGACATTGTGGCTACGGCCGCCGCCAAATTCACCCTGATATGCGCCATAGAGGCTGAGGCGGGCCGCCAGATCATAGCTGGCGCCCGCTCCGACCGTGGCCATCGTTTCCTTGCGGCCAGCCCCAAGCACTGTGAACCGCTCTGTGTTGCTGACAAAGCCTGCGCGCGCGGCGGACCGTTCGCCTTCGATCTGGTGACGTACACCAAGCAATGCCCAGGGATGGAAGACGGTGCCCTCGCCAAAGGCCCCTTTCAGCTTGACGCCGCCGTCGATGAAGGTCGCGTTGGTCTTGGCTCCATCGACGGTCAGGGCAAAGGCAGCGCTGCCTGTCTCGCTCGTGTTCCCGCGGCGGGTGGAGACATGCGTTACGCCAACTTCAGGTCGGATCGCCCACGCGCCCATAGGGAAGCTGTAGCCGATGGTCCCATCCAGCACCAGGTTGCTCAGCCGGTAGCCGCCAGACAATGCGGTTGCGCCGGGCACGCTGCGCCGCGTGTCAGCCTCGCTCCAGTCATAGGCGACCGTCACCGTTCCATCGAAACCGCCGCTCATGAAGTGCCCGGAAAGGCCCGCGATCAGCCCGTCGGAGTTTGTTCGCGCTCCCTTGCCGATGAGGGTTTGACGACTGTCGATATAGCCGACGAATGCTGCGACAGATCCGCTTGCCGTGCCAAAACCTAGGCCGCCCAAGCCACCGTAGCTGTGGCTCTTTGCTGTGGCTGTGCCCACCGCTCCACGCCCTTTCAGCGTGCGCCAGTCACCCAGACCCTGCGCGAAGCTGAAGAGTCCGGCCGTTTCCCGCGTTGTGACCGCAAGACCCGTCCGCCCGGCCATCGCTATCGCCAGCCCCTGTTCGACGCCAAGCTGCGATGCACTGGCATAGGCTTCCGGCGTCAGTTGCCCGAATGCCGAGGCGTTCGCGGTGCTGCCACTCAGCAGCGTGGGAACGGCATTGACCAACGCTGTGCTGGCAGTGCCAGCGATCAGGAGGTCGTTGACATAGCCGATCGCGGCATCCGTCTGCGTGGTGGTCCCGGTGGGCGTGACGAAGGTGCCGAGCAATTGCAACGTCGCACCATTGTTGCGCAGCACACCAACGATGCCGGGATCACGATTGACGATGTCGAACTCGCCGGTGATGGCGCCACCACCATTGACGACGATCAGATCCCGCGACGCACCGGGGGTGAGCGAACCGGTTAGGTTGACGGTCGTGTTGTCGCCGATCGTCACCGAACCGCCGTTGACCACGATCTGGTCGCTCTGGCCGAGTGGCACGAACTCGAATGTCGTGGTCGTTCCATTAGCGATCGTCAGATTGCCATTGATCGTCATGATGCCGGGCGATGCCCCAGGCGAGAGGGTGCCGCCCGTGCCGATGGTGACATTGCCGCTGACCGTACCTGCCGTACCGAAGGTGCCACCGCTGGAGACATCTACCGATCCGGTCAGGGTTGATCCGGCTTGGCCGATCAGGCGACCACCCGCGACATTGACTTCCTCGACGCTAAGATGACCGGTGAAGCTGTTGACGCCTGCGCTATTGTTGACCTGCTCAAAGCCGGTGAAGCTGGAACCGTCGATCGTCGTCTGCTCAGCATAGGTGCTGCCGGTATTGAACGCCAGAACGTCAGTGCCGCCACCAGCGGTCACCGCGCCGCCAAAGCTGGCGCCAGTACCGATCGTCAGCATGTCGGCGCCCGCGCCAAGATCCACATTGCCGGAGATGGTGCCGCTATTGACCAGGCTGTCGGTGCCACTTCCAGCTAGGACGTTTCCGGTGATGGTTCCGCCCTGGTTGCTGATCATATTCGCACCATTGCCGGTAACGATGTTTCCGGTGATCGAGCCGCCCGCTGTGTTGGTCAACACATTGTCCCCGCCGCCCAGATCGACGTTGCCGACCACTTCGCCGCTATTGGACACGCTGACGCTCTCCGCGCCGCCGTTGATCGCTGTTTCACCTGGGGCAACGACGATGCTGGAGCCTTGGGTGAGATTTAGCTCACCGCCGCTCGAGACATCGACCGTTTGCTGGACGACGACCTGGCCGGTGCCGACGATCTTCTCGATCTCGAAGTTTGCGAACAGCTGTTGCACCGCCGGATCGATTGAGCCGGTGTAGGTCGTGCCGGTGATGTCGAAGGCGAGCGTGTCCTCACCCGCGCCGCCGTTAACCGTGCCGTTCAGCACCGCCGAAGCGAGCAGGTGGGTGAAGCTATCGTCGCCGTCTCCCATCCGGACCGTTCCGGTGATGATGCCTGCATTGACGACAGCGTCATTGCCCTCGCGCATGTAGATGTCGCCGCTGATCTGGCCGGCATTGTCGATGCGATCGTCGCCCGCATTGAGATCGATCGATCCGATGATGACGCCGGTCGCAGTGTTCGTCACATGATCCGTGGAGGCAGGAAGCCGCTATCGTCGTCGAGCTGATCGCCGCTGGTGTGAATTGCTCCCGCCAGATAGCCGTTAGGCTGGCCGATCGCGTTATCGATGATGGGCGTGTTGGGGAAGTAATTGGTTCCAGCGCCACCCTGAATGGTGCCGCTGTTGACGATATTCACCGTCTTGGCCGCCACCGCCAGCGCAACCGTGTGGGCAGCTTCCGTGTTGGCGATCGGGCTGTATACCCACACTGGCTGAGTAGACCCGGGAGGCGAACCGGCTACGACAGCGGTGAGCCCGCCGGCGGCCTGGATCATACCGCCCTCAAGGTTTTGAATATTGACGAGGCCAGCCCCAGAGCTCTCCACGTCCACGCCCAGCGCTGCGATCTGCGACACATAAGCAGTGCCCTGGCCCAAGCCGATCAACTGACCCGGCGTCACGGTTGCGCCGCCGGTCGCCTTGATCGTGCCGCTGTTGACCACGCTAATGGTAGCGTCCGCCGTCGGGATGCCCGGCTCGTCGCCGTCGCCAGCTTCGACTTCCAGCACCAGAGCTGAGCCGCCACGGTCTTGCCCGATGATGCTGCCGCTGTTGGTGAAGGTGATGGATTGGCTTTCGTCCGTTTCCGATTCCACGTCGAACGCGGCAATGCCACCATATATCGGCGGGTTGCCCTGGTTGATGGACAGCTCGGTCCGCGTCAGAGTCCCGCTATTGGTGAAGGTCGCGAGGCGATTTGCGACATTCACCTCGGCAGCACCAGCGATCGTCCCGCTGTTCGTGAACGCGAAGCTTTGGGCAGGAATGTCGATCACATCGACATCGTCCGGACCATCATCTTGCAGAAGGCCAGTCTCGATGACGAGCGCCGTGCCCCCTTCGCGAGCGGAGGCAGCGATCAACCCGTGATTTTCAAACTGCATGTTCTGAGTTGCAGCGCCAGCGTAGAAGCCATCACGAATTTCACCATCGGCGGCGTTGATGAATGTGGCGGTATCGGCATTGAACTCGTCATTGGCATTGGGCAGGACGAGGTCGAGTTCGCCAACCTTCAGCGTTAGTCCGCGCTGGAAATATCCATTGGCATCAAAGCCGGCGATCAAGCCGCTGTTGGTGAAGGAGAAGGCATTTGCCGCGACGTTGGCAGCCAGTCCGCCCACGATGCTACCGCTATTCTCGATCGTTACGCCGGATATTGTAGTCGTCTCCAGCGCTTGCCGGATGCGAACCGCAGCGTTCACGCCATCATCAAACTCGCGTTCAATGTTAGTTGTTGGTGACCGCAGGCCGTTGAACGACATTTCGATCGTTCCGCCGTTCCTGAAGACAAAGTCATCGCCGGCCGACGTGGTGATGAGAGAGCCGATGCCGCCGGTGGCCAGGTTGATCTCGTCATTGTTAACGAAGGAGGCAGTTGCAATGCGGATGTCGCCGTTGACCGTTCCTTCATTGATGAAGCTGGTCAGAGCCTCGCCATAGGTGGGTGTATAGAGCGGGACGGTACCCGCGGGAACGAACTCTCGCTGGAAGGTCGCAAAGCGCTGCTGATAATAGCCGATCGCAGCGGGGACCACAGTCACACCTTGGGGATATAACCCTGCGGTGTTGAGAAGGTCGATCGTGCCATTGTTCACGACATTGCCGTCGCCCATCAGGTTGATCGTCGTTCCCTGGCCGGTGAGGGTCAGCGTCGTCGCGCCGCCACGGACTTCAAAACCCTCAACCTCGAAGGTAGCCGGCAGTGGTCGTACGCCAAGCTCGAGCGTTTGCGTCTGGTTGTAGCTGCGGGTGTAAATGTCGATCCCGCCGCCAGCGGCGAGCGTTCCTGTCACCCCGTCATCCGCGCCGCGCTGGATGAAATTGGCGGTGCTGAATCCGGTGCCGAGCTGAACGTTGCCGTTCAGTATGCCCCCGTCGGAGATGTAGTAATAGAGTGCGCTAGCCAAAGGATTTTGCGGCGCGGACGGGGTGGGCTCAACATAGGAAACATTCCCGTTGATCGTCCCGGCATTGGTCACGTTGAAGCTGAGCAGCGGGATGCCGGTGCGCGCAGGCGAGATGATGGCATTCGCGCCTCCGCCGATCAAGCCACCGCTTGCATTGTTGACCGAAAGCACGACTGCTTGGCCCGCTGTGATGGGCGGGTCGCCTGATATCGTGCCCTTATTGGTTACAACGATCGCGGTACCGAGCGTTCCGTTGATTGGCCCCGTTGAGCCCGTGTTGCTGATAATGCAGAGCGGTCCTGCGTTGCCATCAGGACAAGTGCTGGAAAACTGCTGCGCGAAGACGCTGCTTGCGCCGAGAGCCAGCACGCTGACGCCGATACCCAGCCCAACACGCATAGGCGAACGCTTGGAAATTCGGCCGATCATGAAATCCCCCTGTTGATCGTTGTTGAGGGACCTAATCAATCCAAGCCTTTCCCCGCATCCCCCGATGGGGGTATATGCCAGTCGAATATGTTGTGTTTCCCCGCAGCCTCCCCTAGTCCCGACAAGCCAGTCGCGACTTCAAAGTGGCGCAGTGGCTAACAACAAGTTGATGTTCTGGTCCGGGTCGCTGGGCAGGATAACAGGGTGGACGAAAAAATATTGGCACTCGGCGAGCAGTTCGCCATGGCGGCCATTGATGGGAATGAGTGGCTCAGCGCTTTGCGGGCCATGGCAGAGATGACTGGCAGTTCCCATGGCCAGCTGGTTGGCTTTGTCCCTGGCGAGGTTCCCTTCAATTGGATCAATGATCTGGAGCAAGATCAGATTGCGCGTTTTGTTGAACAAGAGCGTGGCGATCCCAACATCAATGTGCGAGTGCGCGCGTCACTGGCCGATCCTACCTTCGTCATTCGAAGCGAAGCCGATTATCACGCTGTTGGCCGTGGACCGGGTTTCGATCTCTATCGCGAAATGAGCGATGCATATAACATCAGCGACGGGTGTCAGACCAAGTTGATGGCAGGGCGCGATCGGTTCATCGGCCTCTCTGTGCATCGCAGCCGTAAAGACGGCAAGACGGATGCTGATATACGGGCGCTATTCGCCGCGATAGCGCCGCATGTACGCAGTGCCGTGAAAATCCAGATTGCGCTGGAAGACCGCGGTACCGCCGTGCTGAAGGGAGCTCTGGTCCTTGTCGGCCTGCCCATCTTCATTTGTTATGAGACGGGGGACGTAAAGGCTAAAACTCACGAGGCTGAAGCGCTGCTCTCGTCGGGCCGCTTCCGAGCCGTGGACGGGAGGATCGGCCTTCCCCATCGGCGAGACGAGATTGCTTTGCTGCAGGCTCTCGCGCGGCGCCATCTTCAGCCCCTGGGGATCGAGACACTGATAGTTCGCGGCGACGGCAAGCAGATGCCGATGGTTGTCGATATCTGTCGGCTCCCGGCACAGCCCTGGCGCTTCAATTTTGCCTCTGATCTGCTTGTTGTCGTACGCTCCGGCCGCCGATGGCACGAGGCGGCTCCGACGATATTACGCGCAGTGTTTGGTTTGTCCGTCGCCGAAGCGGACATAGCCCTGGCGCTCGCCCGAGGCACAACTCGCGACGATATTGCCGCCGCTCGCAAGAGCAGTGTCCAGACCGTCAAGGCCCAGCTAAAATCGACATTCGCGAAAGTGGGGGTGAGCCGAGAGGTGGAACTCGTCTCGATGCTTGGTGAGATGCTTCGCCTGTGAATGATGACTGTTTCAACATTTCACATTTTCGGCCCTCAGCTACCCTGATCGGGGTATGACATTGAAGAGCAGCGTTGATAGGTGGCTTCCCGCGACCCAGAGGCTCAGGGCCCTCAGGCTGATGAGACCTCTCCTGGCCCGGCTGCCCTCTAGATAGCCGGGCCATTTTTGTGCCGGGAGCGGTCACTTGAAGTTGGGCCAATATTCTGACCCCCCGGTCAGCAGATCGGCGGAGGCGGCGTCCTTGATCGGGTCTCTCGGTAATTCGAACCTTTCGCCGCGCGCCCGCAGGTCGGCCACGAAAATATTCGACAACCAGACGATGTGAGAGGACTCTCCGTAACCATGAAGTTGCCCCAGCTCCGTCAGCTGGAGACCCGCAAAAACCGATGGCGTTTCGGCGGCTATGGTGATTCATTGATCGGGAACGATCATGGAGCGCCGTGGTGGATCCCAAGTCCCTGTTCAGTTTGAGCGGCCATCTTGAAGTCTTGAGCAAGGACGGCGACCCGCTTGAGGTTCTGCAGCAAACTGTACACTTCGAGTATTTCCGCGGGTGGCTGGTTGAAGGGCTGGGCTACAGCGACGGCGCCAAGGGCGGACGACCTCCGTTCAATCCGGTGTTGATGTTCAAGGCGCTGAGCCTGCAGGCGCAGCACAACCTGCCGGATGCGCAGATGGAGTTCATGATCCGGGATGGCCTGAGTTGGCTGCGGTTTCTTGGGCTGTCCCTCGGGGACCGGACGCCAGACGAGAATACAATCCGGCATTTCCGCAACCGTTTGACTGAGACCGGGACACTCAAGCGGGTGATGAAGGCCTTCGGTTCGCAACTCCAGAAGAAGGGCTACATCCCGACGTCCGGTCAGATTGTCGATGCCTCGCTGGTGCCAGCGCGCAAGCAGCGAAATACCGACGGCCGAACGCGAGGCAATCGAGTCGGGCAAGAGCGCAAAGGAGATCTGGCCCCAGGATTGCGAGTTGAAGATCGACGTTCCCGGCTTCCCTGCGAGCTGGCCGGTATCCTGTCAATTGCGGTAGACAGCAAAAAGCCCGCCGGGAAGGCGGGCTTGAAGCGCGTTGCGACCTGTGATGATCCATCGCAGTTATTGTTGGTTGCGGGAGTAGGATTTGAACCTACGACCTTCAGGTTATGAGCCTGACGAGCTACCGGGCTGCTCCATCCCGCGTCACCGATATTTGCTCCTGCCGTTGCGTGGGCTGGAGGCGCAAAAGGGCGGCTTTATGGGCCGCCCTTTTGTGAGATGTGAATGGGTTTTATCCAAAGCGCAAGCTTCAATGCCTGGCGACGCCCTACTCTTCCGGGGCTTGAGCCACAGTACCATCGGCGCAGACTGGTTTCACGGCCGAGTTCGGGATGGGATCGGGTGGGTCACAGACGCTATGGTCACCAAGCAATGAAGCTTGCGCTTTGGGTTTTAATCGGTGCCGTGCACATATGAGCGTTTCACTTGAGAAACGCGTCACCAAGCAATTGGTATTTGAGTATCTGGCTTGAGTGGATCACCACATCGCTGATCTTTGCTGTTGCCAGCACTGTCATTGATGGTGGGACTCTATGGTTCATCTGAACCACTTAAGCGCGATCAGAGCAATTAGGACCGGTTAGCTCCATATGTTACCACACTTCTACATCCGGCCTATCAAGGTCGTGGTCTACGACCGCTCGAAGAAATCTTATCTTGAGGGAGGCTTCCCGCTTAGATGCTTTCAGCGGTTATCCCGTCCATACATAGCTACCCTGCTGCGCCCTTGGCAGGACGACAGGTACACCAGAGGTATGTTCAACCCGGTCCTCTCGTACTAGGGTCAACTCCTCTCAAATTTCGACGCCCACGGCAGATAGGGACCAAACTGTCTCGCGACGTTCTGAACCCAGCTCACGTACCACTTTAATTGGCGAACAGCCAAACCCTTGGGACCTGCTCCAGCCCCAGGATGTGATGAGCCGACATCGAGGTGCCAAACGATTCCGTCGATATGAGCTCTTGGGAATCATCAGCCTGTTATCCCCGGCGTACCTTTTATCCGTTGAGCGATGGCCCTTCCACGAGGGACCACCGGATCACTATGACCGACTTTCGTCTCTGCTCGACTTGTCAGTCTCGCAGTCAGGCGGGCTTATGCCATTGCACTCTAACAGACGGTTTCCAACCGTCCTGAGCCCACCATCGCGCGCCTCCGTTACTC